>JAZFSI010000063.1:0-5390 GCA_036446075.1 Fidelibacterota bacterium | reverse complement strand
CCTGGTTTCAGCGGGCAGAAAGATTACTCCGGAAGACATTGTTGACCTTAAGTATGTCAGTTCTCCTGTCCTGGACCCCTCCGGACAGTATATTGCTTATACTCTGTCTGTCCCCCGGGGAGCTGAGGATAAGCCCGGAAAAAGTTATTCGGAAATTTGGGTGACACAAACAGATGGATCGAACAATCGCCGTTATACCTCCCCAAAGGTGAATTCCTGGGCACCGCAGTGGTCATCCCAGGGAACGAGTTTTACTTTTCTATCTAAACGAAAGGCAGATGATAAGCTGGTGCAGATTTATGCCATACCGATCCATGGCGGCGAAGGTTAATTTCTTTTCTCGCATGCTGCCAATATTAATAATTACCAGTGGTCACCGGATGGAAAATGGGTAGCATTCATATCTTCAGATCCTAAAACCGAAGCACAGAAAAAAGCAAAAAAAGAAGGTCGGGACTGGATTGTATGGGATCAGAATCATTCATATTCCCGATTATGGCTTTATAATTTGAAAACCGGGAATATTCGAAAATTATTTAAACAGGATTTGCACATCAGAAGTTTCATCTGGACATCCGACAGCAGATCCATTATTTTTCAGGCAACAGCTAAAACAGGGGCAGACCGGGACCTTATGTTCAGACAAATCTATCGTGTTCAAGTTCCCGGCGGGATTCCCCGGAAAATTGTTGCCACCACAGGCAAATTGGGCATGATGTCTGTTTCACCCGATACTGAAAAACTGGCTTACCTGGGAGCTGTCAGTGAAAATGATCCCTTAGCTCAAAACGTATTTGTAATTCCAATCAAAGGTGGAAAAACCACCTTATTAACAGATGGATTTAAAGAATCAGTTCAATCTGTGGATTGGGTTGATGATGAAACACTGCTGCTGAAATCCTTGCGCGGGTCTAAAACTGCTTTGTCTATTATTTCAATCACAAGTTCATCGCCGGAAGGAATAAAGGAACAGACGGATGTTTTAACCCAGGATTTGATTGTCAGATCTGTCAGATATAATAGAAATACCGAAAAACTGATTCTCACCGGAAATAAAAATAATCATCCCACTGAGTTGTTCGCAGGATCAATAAAATCGGGTGGAGTAAGACGGCTGACTTATTCCAATCTTTTTCTGGATGAAGTAAATCTTGCTGCCCAGGAGGTTATTACCTGGGAAAGCCAGGATGGAATGAAAATCGAAGGTGTTTTAACCTATCCCCTGAATTATCGGGAAGGAAAGCGATACCCCTTGATCCTCATGATTCATGGCGGTCCGGAAGGCACAAGTCTGGACGGCTGGACTACCGGATCCCTCTACCCTGTCCAGCTTCTGGCCGCAGAAGGATATATGGTACTCCAGCCCAACTACCGCGGCAGCGGCGGCAGAGGGGTTGTTTTTTCCAAGGGAGATCACGATGATCTGGGGGGAATGGAATATATGGATGTGCTCTCAGGCATCGATTATCTAGCAGAAAGGAATATGATTGATCCGCAGCATGTAGGAACCGGAGGATGGTCCTACGGCGGCTATTTTTCCGCCTGGGGCGCTACAGCGCACAGCGTGCGCTTTAAGGCTGCCATGGTAGGAGCGGGTCTGACAAATTGGATTTCCTTTGCAGGAACCACAGACATCCCCTATGAAATGTCCGTAGTTCACTGGGATTCATGGTGGTATGATGAAATGGATCTGCATTGGGAACGCTCACCTTTGGCCCATATTAATAATGCCCAAACGCCGACCCTGGTGATTCATGGGCAGAAAGACGACCGGGTACATCCTGAACAAAGCAGGGAATTATGGCAGGCTCTGCGCCTGAAAGGAATAGCTACTGAATTAGTAATTTATCCCCGGGAACCCCATGGACTTTTAGAACGGGCCCATAAACTGGATTATATGGACCGCCTGGTGAATTGGTACAATAAATATGTAAAATAGGTTTGGTGGATCGGAGGGTTTGAATCACGGACAAGCAACAGAGATTATTTCCAGATAAAATTCATTTAACCTGCTGTGAACGCTGTTAAAATTCACCCTGAACTTTGGATTGTTTTTGTTCTGTTATTTTTTATTTTTCTAAGTCTTATAACCTTTATAACCTCAATCCGCCCGCCCAGAATCATGTCCGAAATCTATCCGGGAGTTTTAGGCCTTAAGCATGAAAATGTTACATTTATGACAAAAAACCAATTAACTCTGCGGGGCTGGTTTATTCCCGGTAAAAGTGAAAACCAAAAGACAATTATACTCCTGCATGGATATCCGGCAGATAAGGGTAATATCCTGCCGGCATTGTCCTTTTTAAATCCGGAATTTAATCTTTTGCTGTTTGACTTTCGTTATTTTGGCGAAAGTGAGGGGAATATTTCAACAGCGGGTGCGAAGGAAACGGAAGATCTGTTAGCGGCAATCCGCTTTCTGAAAACACGCGGAATTAATGAAGTGGGCGTGTGGGGGTTTTCCATGGGAGGTGCCGTGGCGCTGATGACGGCCCAGAGGGCTCCTGAGATTAAAGCAATTGTGTCAGAATCCAGTTATGCCCAGCTTGATCTGATGCTGGCTGAACTTTTTCGAGTTCCATTGATTAAAAATGTTCTGGCCTTATTAATCCGGTTATGGTCCAATATATTATTGGGAATAGATCCCAAAAATGTTTCACCGGCTGAGAGTGTGCGTAATCTAAATCTACCAATCCTGATCGTGCATTCAAAAAACGATCATGTCATCCCCTTCAAACACGGCCTGATCCTAAAAGAAGCTTTGCAGGACAACCCCCAATCTGAATTCTGGTTTGAAACACATTTGAGCCATGGAGAATTAGGAGAAGATTACCAGAACCGGATCAGGAACTTTTTCGTGAAACATCTTTGAGAATACTATGGTCATGTCAATTTTTTCAGCACAAGGTCGCAGGATTTTTTGCGGTTAAAAGAAGAAGCTCAAGAATGCTCTGACTTATTTGAAAGTGCAATGATTCATTTGATGATTTATCGGCAGCGATTCAGGCAGTTTGGATTCCTGCTGTTTTTTTTTATATTTTTAGAAAATATACTTTCCGCAAGTGATTTGTGGATCTATAATTCTCCAGGCAGATGCCATGAATCGGTTTTCACCGCAGACCGGGTTTATTTTCTGTTGAATATTTTCATGTTATTTCCGGCCTCGAACCAATGATTCAACTACGCCGGGATCAGCCAGAGTAGAAATGTCACCCAGCTGGTCGACCTTACCTTCAGAGATTTTTCTGAGTATCCGTCTCATAATTTTTCCTGATCTTGTTTTCGGCAGAGCCGCGGTAAACTGAATTTTGTCAGGTTTGCAATGGGGACCAATTTCACTGGAAACTGTTGCTTTAATATCTGCCAGAATCTTTTCCGAAGGCTCTACACCGGTCATTAAAGTGACATAGGCATAAATTCCCTGTCCTTTAATATCATGTGAGTAACCGACCACTGCTGCTTCGGCCACTCCCCCGGCCTTACCGATGGCACCTTCCACTTCAGCGGTCCCGATCCGATGACCGGAAACGTTTAATACATCATCAACCCGTCCAGTAATCCAGTAGTAACCGTCCGCATCTCGTTTTGCTCCGTCTCCAGTGAAAAAATATCCGGGAAACATTGAGAAATATGTCTGCACGAAACGATCATGGTCGCCGTAAATATCTCTCATCTGGCCCGGCCAGGATGATTTGATTGCCAGCAGACCGGAGACGTTGTTGCCCTCTATTTCTTTTCCATTATCTGTCAGCAGTACCGGTTCAATTCCAAAGAACGGCAGAGTAGCTGAACCGGGCTTTATTGGTGTCGCACCCGGCAAAGGAGTAATCAGAATACCGCCGGTCTCTGTCTGCCACCAGGTGTCTACAACCGGGCAGTTTTCTTTACCAATGATTTTGTAATACCAGTACCATTCAGGTTCTTTAATGGTTTCTCCCACCGTTCCAAGTATTTTCAACGATGATAAATCGTGGTTGGTAACCCATTGATTTCCTTCTTTCATCAAGGCCCGCAGGGCGGTTGGAGCTGTGTAGAATGTGTTTATTTTATGTTTATCTACTATATCCCAAAACCGGCCAAAATCGGGATAGTTTGGAACTCCTTCAAACATGACGGATATGGCCCGATTGGCAAGAGGGCCATAGACAATATAGGAATGTCCTGTGATCCAGCCGATATCTGCTGTACACCAGTATATATCACCCTCGTGGTAATCAAAAATGGTCTTGTGGGTATAGGTTACATAGGTTAAATAGCCGCCGGTAGTGTGCAGAACACCCTTGGGTTTTCCCGTGCTGCCGGAAGTATAAAGAATAAAGAGCGGATCCTCCGCATCCATTTCCTCCGGAATGCAGACAGCGCCGGCTTTTTCCATAAGTTTATGCCACCATAAATCACGTTCTGCATTCATCTCGACCGGATGACCGGTTCTTTCCACAACGATTACGTATTCAATGGATGGTGTTTCCAGCACAGCCTTATCCGCATTGGATTTCATCGGGATATTTAATTTTTTACCGCGCACACCTGTATCCTGCGTGATTAATATTTTGCAGCTTGAATCATTGATCCGGTCCCGGAGGGAGTCGGGGCTGAAAGCTCCAAATACAATTGAATGAACAGCTCCAATCCGCGAGCAGGCCAGCATGGCTATGGGCAATTCCGGAATCATCTGCATATACATACACACACGATCGCCTTTATTTACACCCAGATTTTTCAGCACGTTAGCAAATTTTTGTACCTTTACAAGCAGCTCATTGTAAGTAATTAAAGTAGATTCATTAGGGTCATTCCCTTCCCAGATCAGGGCTGTCTGGTCTCCATGGCCTGCAATCACATGGCGATCAAGGCAATTATAACTGACATTAAGTTTTCCTCCTTTAAACCACTTGATTTGACCCTTTTCGAAATCGATTTCCTGTACTTTTTTCCAAGTTTGGGTCCATTCCAGATTATGGGCAATTTTGCTCCAGAATTTATCCGGATTTTTAATAGACTCCTGATATTCCTGTTGGTATTTTGACAGGGACGGAATATGAGCATTTTTACTTGATTCAGGATTTGGATTGAACGTTTTAACAGCCATTAGTATTTCCTCGTTTCTATTTTTTTTTAATTATCAGGTTTGGTTATTTACGAAAACCATAGTTGAGAAAAAATCCTATACGAAATATAATAATAAAAATAAATTTTCGGAAAAGTAAACGTAAATCAGATATTGTTTTAAATGATATCATCAGGACCAATGCGAATTTGAGCAGTAAAATTAAGTTATAAAGAATAAATGTATTCATTCCGGCAAATGTTATCACGGATTCCAAGAAGTATTCCATCCCAATAAAAAACCCTGGGTAAAGATCAACGCGGCTGCCAGGCAGGACTATATA
>JAZFSI010000062.1:0-4339 GCA_036446075.1 Fidelibacterota bacterium | reverse complement strand
TGATTTTTTCTGTGACGGGTAACGGGTGAAGATAAAAAATTCTATGAATTTTTTACGTGATGAGGGAAAATTTAGGAAATTTTCCCGTGAGCGGTGATGGGAAAAATCAAAGATTTTTCCGTGAAGGGTTAAAAGAAACAATCTACTTAAGAACCAAAGACGAAATCTTAACTCAAGTCCTGGAATAATTTAATCTTTTATCTTTTTCCTTTTATCTTCTTTTTCTCTCTGACTTCTGAAATCTGACTTCTGCCTGCCCCGCTGGGAGCGAAGCAGCGTAGCGACCATGGCGGGGACTTCTTTTTTTTCACTCGTCATTCTTAACTCGTAACGCGTAACTTCCTCCCCCTCTCATTTTAAGCTTATGTTAATCCAGGAAACAGATACCCTTGAAACAGACTATCACAGTAACTGCCGCCTTCGGAATTGTAATAATATCGGTTCTGTCTGCCCTGGTGATTGGAATGCTTATAGGTGCCCTGGATTCGTCTGCTGAAACTCAAACCGGATTGACTCTCTACCTGGCCATGTTTTTTGGTCAGGCATTTTTATTAATTCCCGTTTTATATTATTTAAAAATTAAAAATCAACCTTACCTGGAAACCTTGAGGATCAGGCCGATTTCTTTAAGAACTGCAGGAGCCGCGGTTTTAGTTGCCTTAGGAACTGTTATACTGGCTGAGGAAATAAATATTTTAATTGGATTAATTCTGCCTATGCCGGATTCCTTTTTGCAGATGGAAAAATTGCTGAATCCCCAAAATCCCCTGGCCTACTTTATTTTAGTGATCACCATCGTATTTTTAGCTCCCCTTGGTGAAGAAGTATTATTTCGTGGATTTCTACAAAATTTTCTGGAGAAGGCCTGGGGCGATGTTACCCGTGCCGTATTATTTACGAGTCTTTGCTTTGCTTTGATTCATTTAAATCCCTACTGGGTCGTTCAAATCTATCTATTAGGTGTTATTTTAGGGTTTACGGCCTGGTCCAGCAAATCAATTATTACCAGTATTATATTCCATGTAATAATAAATGCCAGTTCTCTTCTGGCGGCAGCCTTGGGTCAGTCTTTTGAATCCGCAATTTTGTGGAAAGGTCATATATTCCCACCCCTGCTCCTGTTCGGTTGTGTTTTATTTGGGGCGGGTTTTAAGCGCTTAAACTCCAAACACGGAGGCCGGTTATGAAAAAAGAAATGTTTGGTCTGGAAATCACTGTTCTGCGGGACACCTTTCGTCGTCTGCTGCGGCGCCATGCCCGTACAAATATTTTAAAATTGATTGAGAAAACCCATCCTGCAGATATGGCGCTTATATTCCGTTATTTTAATGAATCGGAACAAAATTCTGTTTTCGAATTATTATTACCGACGGAACAAACCGTCGAATTTTTAAATGAATTAGACGAATCTACTGCAGCTCGCTTAATTGAAGCCGAAAACCCGGAGAAAATTGCAGATTTTCTCCAAGCTGCCAGTTCAAACGAACGGGCTTATCTCATGGGTCTGGTCAATGAAAATTTCGCCGCCTCTGTGATTGAGATGCTAAAAGCAGATGATCAGGAGGAATTGGAAGAAATCATGGCCTATCCCGAGGACAGCGCCGGTAGTTTAATGTATACGGATGTTTTTTCTCTGCACGAAGATTTAGAGGCCAAAGACGCCATCCGGGCGCTCCAGGATCAGGAAGAAGCCGAAATGGTTTTTTACCTTTATGTAATTGATGATCAGAATCGTCTATCCGGTGTTGTTTCTCTCCGGGATCTGGTGACAACACCCGCACATACAAAATTAAAAAACATAATGAGTAAAAAAGTGCATTCTGTTAACCCGGAAACTGACCAGGAAGACGTGGCCCGGATAGTGTCACAATATAATATTTTAGCAGTACCGGTTTTAGACAGTGAGGAAAATCTATTAGGGATTGTAACAGTGGATGATGTGGTTGACGTAATTCGGGAAGAAGCTACGGAAGATTTCTTTCAAATGGTCGGCGCCGGAAAGGATCGGGAAATTCTCCTGAAATCTTCCTGGGAAAATGCACGCATACGCATGCCCTGGCTTATGGCCAGCTGGGTGGGAGGTATTGTGGCTGCTTTTATAATCGGATATTTCGATTTTGTTCTGGAAAGTTCTCTCGCTCTGGCGGCTTTTATTCCCGTAATTATTGGTATGGGGGGCAATATTGGAACCCAGAGTTCAACCATCGTTGTCCGGGGCCTGGCAACGGGCAGAGTAGGCCTGGAAAATACGGTTAAAGTAATATTCAAAGAAATTCGTGTGGGCCTCATTCTGGGCCTGCTCTACGGTATACTGCTGGGAATATTCGCCATCCTCAAATTTATGGACATTTCTCCTATTTTAGGTTTGGTTGTAGGCCTTAGTATTTGCTCCTCCATGCTGATTGCAGCTACCATTGGCACCCTGGTACCCATATTAATGAATAAATTGGATATTGACCCGGCCGTAGCCACGGGACCATTCGTAACCACCAGCATTGATATTCTTGGTGTAACCTTTTACTTTCTCATTGCCGGTTATTTTTTGCTTGGTTGATTATTCACTCCATCACAAGGTATCTGATTGTTTTAGTTTTTATGGAGATTGTTTTCGGTCAATCTTACAGAATTCACGTCCATAATTTTTCTATAGCTGAGGCAGCTCTTGTATGGAAAGAGGCAGGTCAGGTTGAATTATCCTATAATACCGTCGGTCCCGCAGATTTGATCTGGAATCAGCATAATTATTATAAAACCAGCTTTGACAGTCTCACCTTCGGATTAAAGAATTTTAAAAAAAATATTAAACAGAGCAATTTCAACCAGAAAATAGAAATTAAATACCAGGACGGTACTTTAAATTATGATGAAAAATTCCTGCCGCGAGAAAAAAATATAAAAACAATTTTCACGCTTATGTCCCTTCTTAGAAATGAAGCGGCGCATAGTCTGGATGGTATAAATTATCTTCTTGACCATGAGGGAAAACTTTTTGATGCTCGTTTTTTATGGTCTGACACTACCCGATTGACATCTGAGAATATTTTATGCGATTGGTATCGGTTAGATTTAAAACAGGCGGTCCAATCAGATTCATTTTATGAAGACACTGACACATTTATGGAATATGTTGCCAAAACAGATCTGGTACGGCAAATCTGGGTGGAACGTTTCGGAAATCGTCGTATAATCAAGGCGCTCATTATTGTGCATGGTTTACCATTTGAAGCGGTAATAATAAATGAATGACGTTCAAAAACCTTCAATTTGGAAAGAATATCGCA
Organism: Fidelibacterota bacterium; assembly: GCA_036446075.1. Lineage (GTDB taxonomy): Bacteria > Fidelibacterota > Marinisomatia > Marinisomatales > TCS55 > JAZFSI01. Next base: position 1,058 of record JAZFSI010000062.1, on the reverse strand, counting down.
GCCACATTTTTCTGTGGGTTTTAATTCTTGCTGTAATCATTTTAGCCCTGAAAATGGGCATCGATGAAAAAATAGTGGTCTTTTCCACAGTAGTACTGGGTTTATTTACCCAGGTCTTTACGGGACTGGGAGCAATTATTGCTGCTATTCCTCTGGTGGGTCCATTTATAATAAAGGTCCTGACCATACCTTTTTTCTGGCTGCTCAATGGTCTGGGGTACCTGGTGGGAGCCATAGCCATTAAAAGAGGTTATGGTGTTGAATTTACAAAATCCCGCTTGTTGACCCTGTCCCTGTTAATTGGAATAGTAATTGGTTATATACTGGGGCATCTTCTACCCCTGCGCTAGTTTTTACCAGCCCCAGGGACCGCCGGTAGAGCCAATAGTATTGCGCGTGCCGTCCCGATTCAGATGTTCAGCGCCGGGATGCCCCGCATTTATACAGGGGCTGCCGAGTTCTAGCTTAAAATTTAGACCTTCAGAACCTTCCGCGTAGAATATAAACCCTGACTCTCCCGTTTCTATCCCGGATGAATTACCAAATTCTGGAGCGGGGTTCACAAACGAATAATCAAAAATAACACCGCTTGTATCATTTTGAGCTGAATATACAAGATTCGTCCCCGCTGAGTCGGAACTCTGGAATATAATATTGTTCAACATTATCAATTCACTGCTGTCCAAATCCATAATCATATTGGAGAAGAAGGCCAGATATAAGTTTGTAAATACACAGTTGATGATTTTACCGCCCGTGTTTCGAATCACTATATTTGCACCCCGATCGCTGTAATTAGTGAATACCACACTATTCCATAACTCGCTCTTTCCTTTCATTACCAAGCCGCCGCCCATTAGGAGCGCATTATTTTCTGTGATAATGCACCTGCGCACGATTCCCGATCCTTCCAGTTCAATGCCCGCTGCCCTGCCCATTGTAAAACCATCTGATATTGTAAAACCATCCAGAATGCCTGTATTCATTCTAATCGCTGTATGAGGGTTTATAGAATCTCCTAGAATTGTAGTCTTATAGGCGCCTTCACTGGAAATCAA
>JAZFSI010000061.1:0-4149 GCA_036446075.1 Fidelibacterota bacterium | reverse complement strand
TTCGTCGGCATATATCTTGTCATTTTCAAGACCAAGTTCCCCTATTAATTGACTAACTAGCGGAGAAGTCTCCAGAACTGTATTTGGTCCCATCTCTGTTATAAAACCCTGTTTTTTCTTGGTTTGCAGGACACCTCCGAATTTTTCGCTTTTTTCCAGAAGCTTAACAGAAAATCCTGCCGATTTTAGTCTGAAAGCAGAGGTCAATCCTGAAATACCGCCGCCAATTATAACAACATCCCGCCGGGAACTCATATTTTAAGGACCAGATCTTTTAGGGTTTCAATAAACAGTTTGGAACTCTGTACAGTATCGGCCCGGGCATATATTTTAATTCCCCTTTTTTTTGCCCATGCTTTTTTTTGCATATCCAATTCATATAATGTTTCCAGATGCTCAGAAACAAAACTAATGGGAAAAATTAAGATATCTTTTTTATCTTTCATTAGCAGCCGGTTGACTTCATCCTCAAAACTTGGTCCCAGCCACTTTACCGGTCCGACCCGGCTCTGATAACAAAGCGAAAATGAATAAGCTCCGCCTAATTCAGTCATGATCATTTCCATATTATTTTCAATTTCCGTCTGGTATGGATCGCCGTCATTAACATAGGATAAAGGAATGGAATGGGCAGAAAAAAGGAGATGAGGCGGCCGGGGCAATTTTTTCAATTCAGATTTAATTTTTTCCACGCAGGCTTTAATATAGATAGGATGATCATAAAAACGTTCAATTCTTATTAGCTGCTGCCTTCCTTTCCAATGCCGGTTCCATTCATTGAAGATGGAGCGGGTTGTTGTGTTGGAATAATGGGGGTAGAGGGGTAGTATAATAACTCGATCATTCTCTTCCAATTCTAATTGATTTATAACATCACCAATCATAGGAGTCCAGTATCTCTGCACTACTACAACCTTATAATTCCCTTCGTTTTTCAAAGCTGATTCAAGTTTTTCAGCCTGTTCAACAGTATTCCTGTGCAAGGGTGATCCGCCGCCGATAGCAGCATAATATTTCCGGGATTTAATACTGCGGAAATATGCAATCATTGATGAAAAGAAATCCTGGCCGATTTTCCCGAATGGGAAATTGAATATATCCGGATCATTGAATAGATTTTTTAAAAATGGGCGTACTTCATGCAGCTGTCCGGGCGCACCCAGGTTTGCGAGAATTACAGTAGTTTTTATTTTGTCGTGGTGCGCTTCCATTCAAGTATTTCTGTATTAAATGGTCTTGGAATATCTGGCATGGTTATCTTCCAGATAAACATCAAAAATCATGGCAATATTTCTAATAAACAATCGTCCTGATTCTGTTACTTTAAATCCGTGCTCATTAAATGTAATTAATTTATCCTCTTCAAATAGGTCCAAACCCTTTAAATCCTCAGAAAAATAATTCTGAAAATCAATATTCAAAGAATTGGACATATTTTTATAATTGAGTTCCAGGTCACACATTAAACGCATAATTACTTCGCGTCTGACAAGGTCATCCTTAGATAAAATAAATCCTTTTTCAAAAGGCAGAGTATCATTTTTAATTAATTCAGTATATCTGGATATTTCCTTGAAATTTTGAACATAAATATTATCAACCTGGCTAATGGAAGACATGCCCAGGGCATAAATATCAACTCCGCCTTTGGTGCTGTAACCCTGAAAATTTCTCTGCATTGTTTTTGCCTTTTGCGCCAGCGACAATTCATCATCAGCTTTGGCAAAATGATCCATACCTATATAAACGTAACCGGAAGAGGTTAATGTTTCAATAATCATTTTCAACATTTCTAATTTTTCATCGGGGTGAGGCAGTTCTTCTTCCCGGATCAGCTTTTGGTGAGGTTTCAGCCAGGGAACGTGGGCGTAATTAAAAACTGCGAGACGGTCCGGATTAAGTTCCAAAACCATATCCAGGGTTTTTTTGAATGAATCGGCGGTCTGCAGCGGCAAGCCGTAAATTAAATCCAGATTCAAGGAATTGAAGCCTTCGGATCTTATCCAGCCAATAACCTGCCGGATCATTTCCGGAGGATTGATCCGGTTAACGGCTTTTTGTACTTCCGGATTAAAATCCTGAACCCCCATAGAGGCGCGATTAAAGCCCGTTTCACGCAAAGCAATAATGTGATCCCGGGTTAACCCCCGGGGATCCATTTCACAGCCGATTTCGGCATTTTCCGATAGATTAAATGAATTCTGTATTTTTTTTCCTAAAGACTTAATCTGCCCTGGACTTAAATATGTGGGAGTACCGCCTCCATAATGCATTTGCACAATTTTCCGATTTTTGTGGATTTTACTTTTCAAGAGTTCAATTTCCCGAAATAATATTTCCAGATATTGATCAATTTTATCAGTATTCCTCGTTATCACAGTTGTGCATCCGCAAAACCAGCATAAAGTATCACAAAAGGGCAGATGGACGTAAAGCGATAAATCTTTTTTTGCGTTTAAATTATTGTTTTGGATAACCGTATCCCAGTCAGACAATTTTACTGCATCCGTAAAATGAGGCGCTGTGGGGTAACTGGTATAACGAGGACCAGGGCGATTATACTTTTTAACCAGGCTTAAGTCTACTTTTAAGGTCATTGATTTTTCCTTAAATGAATATTCATTCTTCGGATTTGTAATTAATTATAGTTTCTACCAGCATTTCCATGTTTTCTATTTTGGCATCCGGTAAAATTCCATGACCAAGATTAAATATAAATCCCGGGCAATTTTCCATTTCTTTAAGAATCCAGAGTGTTTCTTTTTTAACGATGTCGGGTTTAGTACTCATTAAAGCCGGATCCAGGTTTCCCTGTACAGCAGCTTTCCTTCCCAGGCTTTCATAAAAATCCCGGATGGAAATGGTCCAATCCACTCCCAGGACGTCTGCATCAAGGCGGTTTAAATCCTGCACCCAGCCGTGAGATCCTTTTGAATAAACGATAATGGGTACTTTTTTACCAAGAGCTGATATTATGCGGGCCATATATTTTCCCGAAGCATTCCAAAATGTTTCCGGTGATAAAATACCTCCCCAGCTGTCAAATATTTGAATAACGTCCACACCTGCTTCGATTTGAGATTTAAAATATATTATTAATGCTTCCGTTATTTTTTTCAGTAGAGAATGAAACATTTTGGGCTCAGAATACAGCATTGATTTTATATGTGCGAAGGATCTTGAACTGCTGCCCTCAACCATGTAGGTTGCCAGAGTCCAGGGCGATCCTCCGAATCCGATCAGCGCCTGCTTTCCGTCCAGCTCCCTCTTAAGCATTTTTATGGTTTCATAAATATACGCCAGTTTTTCATTTATGTGACTGGTGCTCAATTTTTCTAAGGGAGTTTTATCCCTGATTTTATAGTCCATTTGAATGCCGCCTCCTTCAGGGAAAGAGTAGGGCTGGCCCATAGCTTCCGGGATTACCAGAATATCGCTGAACATAATGGCTGCATCCAGCTTAAAACGTTTTAAGGGCTGCAGCGTTACTTCCAGAGCCAGTTCTGGTGTTTGTACCATTTCCAAAAAAGAATATTTTTCTTTTAATGCTCTATATTCCGGAAGATACCTTCCGGCCTGGCGCATCACCCACACCGGCGGGCGGTCCAAAGGTTTTTTTGCGCACGCTCTTAAAAATCTATCACGTGAATTCATATTTGATTATTTTTAATATTTTTCAATTAATTGATTAAGTTATTGATCAGGGCAGCAACTGCTTTATTAATAATCGGCAGTTCTGCTTCGAAAAACACTTTTCCTCCATATGCTCTTATCATTTTAGAGGTTGTTGGTCCGATGGAAGCCAATCGAGAAAAAATGGAAGTAAATGCGGTGCGGCTAATACTGTTTAAAAAACCGGATACAGTTTTAGGTGAAGTAAAAAATATAATTTCTTCGGCTGAATTATTAAAATGCTGCTTTATATCCGGATTAAAATGCGGCCTGGTGCGGTAAACCTTGATAAATTCAAAGGGCCACTGCTTTTTATTCAGCCAGTCGGGAAAATCAGGTAATGTTTCCTGTCCGCAAATAATAAAAACCGGATAGCAGGGTAAATTCATAAATTCAGCAGACAATCCGGCGCCGGAGTAATTCTCGGGGATGTTTGATTTAAAACTTAATTCTGTTTTTAAGGTCAGTCTTGTGCCC
>JAZFSI010000060.1:0-6047 GCA_036446075.1 Fidelibacterota bacterium | reverse complement strand
CACCTGTCCTTTGGTTCTGGAAATTCATGAAGAAGTAAAAAAGCTGGAGAAAGAAGGACGTCAGATTATCATTATTGGAGACCATGACCATGACGAAGTTGTGGGCATTGCCAGCCAGGTTAAAAATCCGCATATTATCGCAAATGCTGAAGAAGCAAAAGCTCTCCGTAAAATGAAAAAAGCAGGTATTGTAAGTCAGTCTACTCAGACTATTGAGAATGTTCAGAATATTTTTAATATAATTATGACTAAAGTATTTGACCTGCGCTTTGTAAATACAATTTGTTTCCCTACCAAACGAAATCAGGAGCAAATTAAGGAATTGGCGGAAAAATGTGATGTTTTAATTATAATTGGGTCATTTACCAGCGCCAATTCTAAAAGACTTACCAATCTGGCTCAAAAAAGAAATCCCAATTCTTATCAAGTCACTTGTGCGGAAGATATTAACCCGTCCTGGATCAATCAGGCCGAAATTATAGGTGTATCTGCCGGAGCCTCAACCCCTGATTATATTATTGAAGATGTTTTAACTAAATTGAAAAATTTCGGGGATTTTCATCCGAAGGAGAGAATACATGGCTAAGAAAAGTTCTTATGAAATAAAAGTCGGATTAGCGGAGATGCTCAAGGGCGGTGTCATTATGGATGTAATGAACGCCGACCAGGCTAAAATAGCACAGGATGCGGGCGCCGTGGCCGTAATGGCCCTGGAAAGAATCCCGGCCATGATCAGGGAAGAGGGAGGAATTGCTCGAGCCAGTGATCCACAAATGATTTTAGATATTAGAAAAAAAGTATCAATTCCGGTCATGGCTAAAGTACGCATTGGACATTTTGCAGAAGCACAAATACTTGAAGCACTTGAAGTCGATTTTATAGATGAAAGTGAGGTGCTGACCCCGGCGGATGAATCGAATCATATCTGGAAGCATGATTTTAAAATACCGTTTGTATGCGGAGCCCGTAATTTAGGTGAAGCGCTGCGCCGTATCGGAGAAGGCGCTGCAATGATCAGAACCAAAGGTGAAGCCGGCAGCGGTAATATTGTTGAAGCTGTTCGGCATATGCGGCTTTTAACTTCTGAAATCAAAGAATTATCCATTATGGAATCCGAATTATTAATGGCCAGAGCTAAAAAAATGGGCGCTCCCTTTAATTTAGTCCGGGAAGTTGCACGTACCGGGGAACTTCCCGTGCCTAATTTTGCTGCAGGCGGTATAGCAACTCCTGCTGACGCAGCCTTAATGATGCAGCTGGGCGCTCAGTCCGTATTCGTGGGATCCGGTATCTTTATGAGTGATGATCCTGACGTGCGGGGAAGAGCCATTGTTGAAGCAGTTACTTATTTTAAGGATCCTAAAAAATTAGCAGAAATATCCGCCGGTCTTAAATCCGCCATGAAGGGTTTGGATATAGCAAAAATTCCCGCTGAGGAACGGATGCAGGAAAGAGGCTGGTAAAAAATGCGCCAATGATTGATTTTTTAAATTATTAATCCGCACGGGAAATATAAATGAAAGTCGGAGTTCTGGCCCTTCAGGGAGATTTTGATAAACATTGCCGGATCCTGAATAATCTTGGTATTATTCCTCAAAATATTCGTTATCCGAATCAACTGGAACAGGTAGAAGGTTTAATAATTCCCGGTGGTGAATCAACGACAATGAGCGATTTGATAAATAGAGCAATGTTTTATGAACCTATCAGGAATTTCTCAAAATCTTTTCCCGTCCTGGGCACCTGCGCCGGATTGATAATGATGGCAAAAAAAGTCCTGGATGAAAAGATCAATCCTCTGGCATTACTGGATATCACAGTCGAACGTAACGCTTATGGTTCCCAGATTCATTCTTTTACCCATAATCTGGGTATTGAAATAAAGGGACAAAAACGGTCTGTGCCGGCTACTTTTATCAGAGCTCCAAAAATTTACGCTGTGCATCCAGCAGTGGAAATATTGAGTAAATACAATCAGGAATATGTTGCTGTCCGACAAGGAAAACATGTCGGCCTAGCTTTCCATCCTGAATTGGATAATGTATCATTTTTTCATGAACTTACGTTTATGGGGAATAATTTTAAGAATAATATGAGAAAAAAAGACAGGAATGTTACTTAAATATTTACAAAAAATTGAATCTCCCGCAGATTTTAAAAATTTCTCGAATGCTGAGCTTAAAGAACTTACCGAAGAACTTCGAGCCTATATTATTGAAGTAATCAGCGAAATTGGAGGACACTTGGCCCCCACTTTAGGGGTAATTGAGTTGACTGTCGCGCTGCATAAAGTTTTTGATACGCCCCGCGATAAAATCATTTGGGATGTAGGCCATCAAGCATATGCACATAAAATATTAACGGGCCGCTTCAAGAAATTTTCAACTATTCGCCAAATGGGTGGTTTAAGCGGTTTTTTAAAGCGCACTGAAAGCGAATACGATGATTTTGGCGCCGGACATGCATCTACATCCATTTCTGCGGCGGCTGGAATAGCAACAGCGCAATTTATTACAGGAAAGAAATTTAGAACTGTTGCTGTAATCGGGGACGGAGCCATGACAGGCGGATTGGCATTTGAAGGATTGAACAACGCCGGACACTTGAGAACTCCCATGCTGGTGATTCTCAACGATAATGAAATGTCCATCAGTCCCAATGTGGGCGCTCTGAATACTTATTTAACCAGGATTGTATCCAATCCCCTCTATAATCGATTACGAGACGAAATCTGGAAAATGACGGGTAAATTACCGCGGGGAAAAAGTACAGCGCGAACTATGCTCCATCGCCTGGAGGAAAGTTTTAAGAGTCTGGTTGTACCGGGAATGCTCTTTGAAGAATTGGGATTTCGATATTTTGGACCGATAAACGGGCATAAATTAGACGAACTGATTCTTACCCTTGAAAATATTAAAGATTTTAAGACTCCCACAATATTACATGTTATCACCAAAAAGGGCAAAGGGCTGCCTGTTGCTGAAAATGATCCGGTCAATTATCATGGCGTTAAACCAAATGGGAAGGGAAAGACTGATAAAAAAGAATCGGCGCCTTCATTTCAATCAGTATTTGGATTTTTAGCATGCGAAATTGGCCGTAACCTCAAGAATACTGTTTGTATAACAGCTGCCATGCGGGAAGGAACAGGATTACATGCTTTCAGCCAGGAATTCCCCCAGCGCTTTTTTGACGTGGGCATTGCTGAAGGGCATGCAGTTACTTTCGCGGCCGGATTAGCTACGGAAGCGGTCAGACCCATAGTGGCCATTTATTCAACTTTTTTACAGCGTGCCTTTGATCATATGGTACACGATGTTGCCCTGCAGCATTTACCGGTTATTTTCTGTATTGACAGAGCGGGAATCGCCGGCGAAGATGGGCCGACCCACCACGGTGCCCTGGATATATCTTATTTGAGAAGTATCCAGGATATGGTTGTTACGGCCCCCAAAAACGGCAATGAACTGCGCCATATATTGTATACTGCTTTAAATCAGGAAAGCGGACCGTTCTCTATCAGATATCCAAAGTCAGACTCAGTTGAATTCGATGAAAAGGGCCAGGGAGAACTATTACCAATTGGAAGCTGGGAAATAGAAAAGCCAGGTTCCGATTATGCAATTTTAGCCTTGGGACCGCTGGTATATGAAAGTCTTGAAGCCCGTGCCGGACTGGCCTCTCAAAATATTTCAGTCGAAGTTGTCAATTGCCGCTTCATAAAACCCATGGACGAAGCCTATTTGAAAAGTTTATTGGGCCGGTTTAAAGGCATAATCACCGTTGAGGAAGGTACGGTTACGGGTGGTTTCGGCGAAGGCGTAAGCGCCTGGCTGTTAAAAAGAAATTACACCGGCAAAATTAAGATATTGGCCCTGCCGGATTTATTTGTTGAACATGGTTCTCGTCCGGCCTTGCTGGAAAAATATGGTTTAAATAAAAAAGGCATAAAAACAGCCATTCTGGATATATTCAATACATCTAATTGAAGGCGCTTTTTATAATTAATTTTCCATGAGCGCTGTTTTTTTAACTTTAGTTTCTCTGGTTTTATTATTTTTAGGTTATAAATTTTATGCCGAGGTAATATCTACAAGGATATTTGGGATTCATGAAATTAAAACGATTATGCCGTCCCATGAATTTGAAGATCAGATTGATTTTCTGCCCACAAAAAAACATATTTTATTTGGCCACCATTTTACTTCTATTGCCGGTGCAGCTCCAATAATAGGACCTTGCGTAGCGGCTTATTGGGGCTGGCTCCCCGCAATATTATGGGTTATTCTGGGTACTATTTTTATGGGAGCGGTGCATGATTTTGGAGCGCTGGTAACCAGCGTTCGAGAACAAGGCAGAAGTATTGCGGATATTACTTCTTCTGTTTTAAACAAACGCACCAGAATAATGTTTTTATTATTTGTTATATTACTGGTCTGGCTGGTGCTGGCAGTTTTTGCCATGGCCATCGCAGATTTATTTGTTTCTATTCCGGCCGCAGTTTTACCCATTAATATAGAAATAATTATTGCTTTAATTTTAGGGTGGTTGATTTATAAACGTAATATTAATATCATGGTACCCTCTATAATTGCTTTATTGATTTTGTATTTATTTGTGTGGCTGGGAACCAAATTCCCATTAGACCTGACTGCTGCCAAAGAATCCGGAGGATTGGGAATAGATATTCAGGATGCAAAAAATATTTGGATTATATTATTGTTTATATATTCTGCGATTGCCAGCCTATTACCCGTCTGGAGATTGCTCCAGCCTCGCGATTATATAAATAGTCATCAGCTGTACGTGGGACTTGGTTTAATATTTCTGGGTATTTTTATCGCTCAACCAAGTATTGATGCACCTGTTGTCCGAGCCTTAAATGAACCAGGTACTCCGTCACTTTTCCCCCTGCTTTTTATAACTATTGCCTGCGGTGCCATCAGCGGTTTTCATGGACTTGTGGCAACCGGTACTACCTCCAAGCAACTAAATAAAATAGAAGACGCCAAGAGTATCGGTTACGGAGGTATGATAGGTGAGGGAGTTCTGGCTTTGGCGGCTACCATGGCCGCAGTTGCCGGAATTGCACTTGTAGGCAACTGCACATTACCGGCAGTTGGAACTGTTGATAATTTGAACTGGGCCGTATATTATGATTCATGGGCACACGCCAGCGGTAATAAGGCTGCGGCCTTCGTACTTGGCGGGGGAGCGTTATTGGAATCCCTGGGCTTATCATATCAACTTGCGACAACCTTAATGGCCGTTTTAGTGATTTCCTTTGCTGCCACAACTTTGGATACGGCCACGAGAATACAGCGCCTGATATTAACAGAGTTTGGATTGGCCGCAGGTTTTAAATATTTATCAAATCGTTATATTGCAACTTTATTTGCCATTATTCCAGCCCTCTTTCTGGTTTTTTGGAATATCCAGGATCCGGGGTCGGGAATTTTACAGCAGGCAGGCTGGGTATTATGGCCTATTTTTGGAGCCAGCAACCAAATGCTGGCAGCTCTTACTTTAATGATCCTTTCACTTTATTACTGGCAGAAGAAAAAACCTGTTCTACCTCTGCTTCTGCCGTTTTTGTTCATAACTTCGATTACATTAATCGCCTTGTCGGCGAACGCAATTAAATTTTTTGGTAATACGAATCTATTTATTTTAACGATAATTCTGCTCGGCCTGATAATCTGGATGCTGATAGAGGGCGGTTTGAAGGTAAAAAAAATATTAAAAGGAAAGTTGCCAGTGAGCAGTTGAAAAAGTGACGGGTAATGGTAAAATATTCTGCGAATATTTTCTGTGACATGTGAGGAGGAAAAATTCTAGGATTTTTTCCGTGACGGGTGACGGGTAAGAGGTAGAAAATAGTTCAACAAACTACCGACTACTAACTACTAACTATTTACTCCCCCCCTCTGCCAACTGATTTCTTTTCCTCCACTGCTAACTCGTCACACGTAAATCGTAACTTCCCGTCTGATTTCTGCTAACTGACTTCTGAAATCTGATTTTTTTTCTCATCACTTTTAGATGTA
>JAZFSI010000059.1:0-14583 GCA_036446075.1 Fidelibacterota bacterium | reverse complement strand
ACTGGTAAATTTTTATGAATATCGCTTAAAGTTTTTGAAGACAGGCACATGCGGTTCAGAACCATAGCCGCCGCAACAAGACTGTCCCGGCCTAAATGTGCTTCTTTAAGAATTACACCCCCATTGCCTTCACCGCCCAGTTCTGCTCCAATTTCAATCATTCTCTGTACAACGTTTATTTCTCCTACGGCAGACCTTTCAACATTGCATTCGTAATTTTCCGCTGTTTTTTCCAAGGCCAGACTGGTTGATAAATTTGTAACAAAAGTTTCTTTATGGCCCTTAACCTTCATATAACCCTCCGCTGCCAGAACCAGGGTATATTCTTCACCCAGGGGTATTCCCAGGTCAGACACACAGGCTAAACGATCTGCATCCGGATCTATGGCAAAACCAACGTGTGCCTTTTCTCTTACGACAGCTTTACAGAGGTCTCCTAAATTTTCCGGCAGCGGTTCAGCCCCGCGGGGAAATTCTCCATTGGGCGTACAGTTAAGTCGTACAACTTCGCATCCCATTTTCTCAAGTAAGCCGGGTAATGCTTCTGACCCTGCACCATTGACGGCATCAACAACAACCTTAAAATGCCGGGCACGAATTGAATTTAGTTTTATGCAGGATAGACTTAATACTTTAAGAGTATGTTTTAAAATAGAATTTTGATCCGGTAATTCCAATCCCTTTATCTCTGCTGCTGGAACATTTTTGTTTTGATCGACCAGGGAAAAGAGATCATCACAGTCCTGTGATTTAAAAAATGTTCCTTCTGCTCTGACAAACTTAAGTCCGTTCCATTCTCCCGGATTATGACTGGCAGTAATAATTATTCCTCCGGCTGCATCGGAGTGTTCTACCATGTATTGAATGGTGGGCGTAGGCACAATTCCGCAATTAATTACATTCCTGCCCAACCTAACAAGTTCCCGGTTAAAAGCGTTCAGTAAAGTTTCCCCTGACCGGCGGCTGTCTCTTCCGGACATTATTATACCTGGCTCCAGAAGAATATGCAGAGCTCGGGCGTACCTTGTTACCGTTTTTGTGGTTAAATGGGTTTTAACAAGACCGCGAACACCGGATATACTGCGTATTATCATTGCTGTAAAATAAAAAAGGTACTGCCTTTCGACAGAACCTTTTTAATTAAAATATTAAAATTGTTGAAGAACGATTAGCGCATTCTTCTTAATCTTGCCAAGCGTGCCATACGCCTGGCCGCTTTTTTTCTGGCCGCACGTTTTTCCTCACTGGGTTTGATATAAAATGCGTTTGCTTTTACTTCCCGCAATACACCGGCGCGCTCCCACTTCTTTTTGAAACGCCTTAAAGCGCGTTCAAGCTGTTCGCCATCCCGTACTGTTACTTCAACCATTAATATAGCTCCTTATATATCAGCCTAAATATGTTCTTAATGCTTTACTTCTGGAACGATGCCGCATACGGCGGATCGCCTTTTCCTTAATCTGCCTGACCCGTTCCCGGGTCAAACTAAATTCTTCACCAATTTCATTCAGGGTTAGAGCGTAATCCCGCCCGATTCCAAAATACATCCTGATTACCTGCCGTTCTCTCTCTTTTAAAGTCTGAAGAGATTGAGAAATCTCATCTTTTAAAGATTCATTCATTAAGGGTTCATCGGGAAGAATTTGGCCATTATCCTTGATCACATCAATTAGTGAGTTTTTATCGCCATCCCTAAACGGGGCATTCAAACTATGATGGCGCCGGGAGATGCGCATGGCATCCGTGACTTCATCAGAAGTCATTTCCAGCTGCCTGCCGATTTCATCCTCATTGGGGCTGCGTTCAACCTCCGCCTCCAGTTTTTCCGCTGTCTTAGTGATCTTACTGATGGTTCCCACCCTGTTGAGCGGCAGTCTTACAATTCTGGAATGTTCGGCCAAAGCCTGTAATATTGATTGCCGAATCCACCATACTGCATATGAAATAAATTTAAATCCGCGTGTTTCATCAAATCTGCCCGCCGCTTTAATCAGCCCCAGGTTACCCTCATTAATTAAATCTGTTAGAGGCAATCCCTGTCCCTGATAATCCTTAGCTACGGATACAACAAAACGCAGATTTGCTTCAACCAATTCTTTCATGGCAAAGCGGTCATTTTTGTGGATTTTTTGCGCTAATTCCACTTCACGACTGGGGTGAAGCGGTTCAAATTTTCCTATTTCTTCGAGATATTGACTGAGGCTGCGATTAGATTCGTTTATTGTTCTGCCGGCTTTAGCCATAAATTATCCTCTGATTAATTGGGTGCAAAAAAGTAAAGTAATTTAACAATAATATATCAGAATTTCAAGATAACAATATCATTCACTTGATTCCGCCAAATGGACAAATTCTTCTACGCTCAAAGTTTCGGGTCGGCGCGTAAAATCAATTTCTTTCTGTATAGTATCATAAAAACCAAAGCCGTTCAAGGAGTTTCTTAACATTTTTCTACGCTGGGAAAAAGCAGCTTTTACAATTTTTTCGAAACGGCTAAAATATTTTTCGGAAATCAGAGGCCTGGATTTTTTATTAAGGCGAATTATGGCAGAAAAAACTTTTGGACGGGGTACAAATACTTCAGGGGCAATAGAAAAACAAATATTAATATCCATGTATGCGCGTGTCATAACTGTCAGGCGGCCATAAATTTTGGTACCTACCGGGGCGGCTAAGCGCTGAGCCATTTCCTGCTGCACCATAATATGGGCATCTACCCAATCCTCCCTCTGGTCTATTAACCAGAACAGGATGGGAGAAGTAATGTTGTATGGTATATTGCCGATTATCCTGACCGGTTTGGAAATTGGCAGGGAAAATAATTCCGATTTCAAAATATCCTGCTGTAGAAAATGACACTTGTTCAGCTCCGAGCGGTTTTGCAAATGAACTATTAACCAGGGATCAATTTCTATGGCGGCCATTTCAGCCGCCCTGTTTATAATTTTTTCCGTTAAAATGCCTTCTCCGGGTCCAATTTCCAGGACATTGTCTCCTGGTTTTATCTTAACAGTTTCTACAATGCGATTTAGCAGGTTCATATCTCTCAAAAAATTCTGACCCCATTTTTTTCGGAATGTATGTTTGTAGGAATCAGGCATTTTTCTCAGGCAGATTAAACAGCCGAATAGTATTTTCTGTTGTTTGAGCATCTACTGCTTCTGATGTTAACTTTTTAATTTCTGCAATTTTATCGGCCACAAACCGTGTCCTTGACGGCTCATTTGGGCGCCCTCGATATGGTACGGGACTTAAATATGGAGAATCAGTTTCTACCAAAATTTTATCAATTGGTAAATTTTTTACTACCTGTACCAGGGAACTGTTCTTAAAAGTCAGATTCCCTGAAAATGAGATGTAATAACCCAGATTTATAAAGCTCTCTCCTGTTTCAAGACTGCTGGAGAAACAATGGGCCACGCCTTGCCCTTTTCCTTCAATCTTAAGAATATCCAGAACATCTTTATCTGCCTCACGGTTGTGGAATATGACTGGTTTTCCTAATTCGGCGGCTAATTCCAGTTGGGCGCTGAATATTTTTTTCTGTATATGGGGCGCAGATATATTACGGTAATAATCCAATCCCATTTCTCCCACTGCAACAATTTTTGGATGCCTGATTATTTCTTCCAGCTGTTTTATAAAATCGCGCGGTGCTGCTTCGGCGTCGTGAGGATGAATTCCTGCAGCTGCAAATATATTTTCATATTTCTCTGCCAATTTTAGATTCAACCTGGAATCTTCCAGATTGGTACCTACAGAAATGAATCTGGTAACGCCCAGTTCTCCAGCCCGTTCCAGAACTGCAGGTAAATCGTTTTTCAAAGCGGGATAAAAAAGGTGGCAGTGGCTGTCAATTAACATAATAAATCAAAAAATATACATTGGTCTGAAAAGGAACCTGAAGGCCTTTTTAAACTATTCGTTTAATAATCAAAACACTCTTTTGTCAGTATCAATATCCGGCGAATCTACAGTTATCAATGTAAGCTCCCCGTCCTTGGAAGCAGCCAGAAGCATGCCCTGCGATGTAACTCCTTTTATAGTGGCCGGCTCTAAATTAGCTGCAACAATAATCGTTTTACCGGTAAGAGTCTCGGTTTCATAAAATTTGGATATACCGGAAACTATTTGCCGGATTTCAGAGCCAATTTTTACCTGCAGTTTTAAAAGACGGTCTGCTCCGCTTATTTTTTCGGCTTTTATTATTTCCCCTGTTAATAATTCAACCTTATCAAAATCTGTCATGGAAATACTTTTTTCACTGAAAAGTTTCTTGGATTTTGGACCAGGGCCGGAGCTTTGAGCGGACTTTTCAATTTTTATGCGCGGAAATAAAACTTCGTGTTTCTTTAAAATAATCCCGCCTTTTAATCCCCCCCACTCTAGCTTGCTGTCTACGGCACCCAGCGTTTCCAATACTAATTTAGATCTATTGGGCATTACTGCTTTTAGCAGAAGAGTTCCAATCCGCAGCGCTTCGGTAGCAGTATAAAGAACAAAACCTGCCTCTTCCGGATTTTCTTTTGCCAATTTCCAGGGCGCCTTTATTTCCATATATTTATTTACACTGCGAATATATTGAAGAGCCTGCTCCAGGGCATCGTTAACCTTCATTTCAATAATCAGTTTTTGAACAGTTTTTATGGTCTTTATAGCGCCCGCTTTAATTTTCTGCCCCTCGCCGGACGAGTCTTCTCCGGAGGGAATTCGACCGCTAAAAAACTTTTCTATTAAGCGTGTAACCCGGCTGAGCAAATTACCAAAATCATTGGCCAGATCACTGTTATAGCGTTTTATGAATGATTCACCGGTAAAATTAGCATCTTTTCCCAAAACCATTTCGCGCATAAGGTAATAACGCACCGGATCCACGCCGAATTGATCGATCAATTCCAGGGGATTTACTGCATTCCCTAAAGATTTACTGATTTTTGATTCGTCGCTCAGCCACCAGCCATGGGCAAATATTGATCGGGGCAGGGGAATATCAGCAGACATGAGCATAGTTGGCCAATAAACACAATGTGTGGTGAGAATATCCTTGCCGATCAAATGATAATCTGCAGGCCAGAACTGCTTGAATTTTTCTGGGTCATTTCCAAATCCCGCGGCAGTAATATAATTAATCAGTGCATCGAACCAGACATAGGTCACATAATCTTTATCAAAGGGCAGTTCTATGCCCCAGCTTAAACGTGATTTGGGCCGGGATATACATAAATCATTCAGAGGTTTTCTCAGGAATCCCAAAATTTCATTTTTGCGGTGTTCGGGCTGGATAAATCCGGGATTTTCATTTATATGTTTTATGAGCCTTTTCTGGTAATTGGACATACGGAAAAAATAATTTTTTTCATGGAGTTTTTTTATATCTCGGAATTCGCCGGATTCTGCCTCCTTTTCTGTAATAAACCTTTCTTCAGCCACTGAATACAAGCCTGTATATTCAGCTTCGTAAATATCGCCGCGATCATAAACCTTTTTCAGAATTGCTTTAACTACATCCATATGCCTGGGTTCGGTGGTACGGATAAAATCATCATACTGAATATGCAGTTTTTCCCAAAGTTCCAAAAATCGCGGAGCCATTTCATCGCAGTGAGTTTTGGGATCAACGCCTCTTTTTTCAGCTGCCTGCTGAACCTTTTGCCCATGTTCGCCCAAACCGGTAAGAAAAAATACACGGTCACCCTGTGCACGATGAAAACGGGACAGCACATCAGCCAATATGGTTGTATATGCATGCCCAATATGGGGTTTATCATTAACGTAATAAATGGGAGTAGTGATATAAAATTTTTTCATATTTTTAAGATCCGTTTTCCCCTCTCATACAGGTTTGAATAGATAACAATAAGTTTGTTAAAGTTAAAGGCGTATATAGGTTTCGGCTCAAGGAATTAATGGTGCCTTCCAAATATCCGTTGATTGCTTTCAGGTCAGCTTTTGGGTACGATCTGTTAAAATCCGTAAACATATCATTAAGGCCGGAAAAAGTATTTTCAGCAACAGCTCCGCTTTTATAAAGCATTGCTTTGTGGAACCAGAGTTGTAATAAGTAAAAATGAAATTTGAATTCCCGTGGATTACGAAAAGCCAGGTTAGCCTCAGAATCAATAAATGATTTCCAGGAATAAGATTCGTTAATAACCTTATCTGCCAGATTTCGAGTAAGATTTTCTATTTCGGCCTTGGATTTATCTGTCAGCGAAAGGGCCCGGTGTAAGTTGCCCCGTGAAATTCCTGCTGCAAAGCCAGCTTCTTCCGCATCAAAACCATTCTGAATAAGTATGGAATAAACGGTTTCATTATCCAGGGACGGGAAATTAATAAGCTGACAACGGCTGATAATGGTAGGCAAAAGGTCGGATTTCAAATCTGTAACCAGAATAATCGTTGTATTTTGAGGTGGTTCTTCTAATATTTTCAAAAGGGCGTTTCCGGACTCACCCTGACCTTCTGAAAGCAGGTGAGCATCGAAGATCAGCACTACTTTAAATCCCCGCTCATGGGCTTTAAGAAATATTGTACGGCGCAATTCCCGGATGGATGTAATTAAAATACGCCTGGCGCGGGCTACTTGAATTTTATAAAAAGGATCAGCGCCTTTTCGGGCCAACGCGTGAGTTAAATAATCCAAATCCTTGCTTGACAATCCGTCCAGAGGATTTCCGTGGGCATCACCTTTTTTTAATCCTCCCGGAAGGGGCACGATAAGCTTAAGATTAGGATGCTGTAATGATTCAAATTTCTGACAGGAGGGGCAGGATCCGCAGGGTAATTTCCCAGTTCCTGTACAATTTAACAAAGCTGCAAATTTGAGAGCCATGCCCTCCTTCCCGCAGCCTTCGGGACCCGCAAATAAATAAGCGCTGCCGACACGGTTCCTATTAAAAGTTTTCTCAAGGCGCGCCCAAATCGTTTTTTGAACAATTAATGATTTCATTGTGCTATGAGCCATTTTTCAGGATCCAGTTTCTGGCCCCGTCCCCAGATTTCAAAATGCAGCTGACTTCCGGAAATAGATCCGGAATCTCCCATATAGGCAATTATATCATTTACTTGAACTTCGCTGTCAACATTCGTACTCACTTTTGTTACGTGGCTGTAAACCGAATAGAAACCACCGCCATGATCAATAATAATAGTTGTGCCATACCCTCGAATAAAAGTAATTGTAGTGACAATTCCCCCTAATATTGTATGCACAGGAGTACCCGGTTTCCCCTTTATGTCTATACCGGGATTTTCCGTTGTGGTTTTCAGCTTAGGATTCCATTGGCGGCCGAATTTGGATGTAATGCGCCCGCTGGCCGGCCAGATCAGTTTTCCTTCCAGCTCTCTAAAATCTTTTGTATTAAAAAGAGCCTGCTGGCGACGAATCCGTTCGGCTCGTTCAAACCTCGCTTTATCCTCCTGTATCTGCTTTATTATGGCGGCAAGTTGTTCCACTCCGGCCTGTTTTTCTAATAAATAGGAAGACAGTTCCTGTTTACTTTGGCGGATTTTGGCCAATTCACGATTCTTTTTCCTTTTGGAAGATTTCAATTCGGCGATTTTTTGTTCCCGCTCTTTTTTCAGTCGGCCTTTTTTCCTTAAAACAGCCTGTAAATTCAGTTTTTGCTGACCAATTTCAATCAATAAAGTTCTAATTTCAGCATGAGTTTGACGGTCTATTTCAGATATAATTTTTAAATATTTACCTCTATAAACAGCTTGTCTCCAGGAGGTGGAACTAAGAATCTTTTCCAGATTAGACAGGGTTCCGCGTTTGTATATTTTTACAGCACGGCGTCCATAACGAATTCGCAGGCTATCTAATTCATTTTCACCTACGGCAATTTGCCGTTCCGAACGACTTATGTCCTGGATTAATAATGATTCTTCCTTTTTTATTTCTACAACCAATCTTTCTACTAAGGAAATTTCTTCCGCCAGATTTGTTATTCTTCTTGCAGCTGATTTCTCTTTCTTTATTTCAGAATTTATGCGATTTCTGGTTTTTTTTATCTCCTCTCGTAATTTTTTAATGGCTGAATTCTGGGATTCTAATTCCAGATCAAAATCCGAAGTATTTTTTTGACCGGAAAGAAACCCGCCGGCTAAAAAAACGCTAATTAATATAAAACGTCTAAACATGATCCCGGAAAATACTCCCTGTTCTGAAGATGTAGCACTGAAAAAAAGAAATCAGTTAGCAGATGGCCCCGCCATAGTTGCTACGCTGCTTCACTCCCGGCGGGACAGGCAGAAGTCAGAGGGGAATAGTTACGTGTTGCAATTAAGGGCGAAAAAATTCCTAGAATTTTTTCGCCCCTCAAAGCAAATGAGCATTTTTGCGGACAAAAGCAATTTCGGTACCAATTACCTTAATGACTCCCGCTGTCGGAACTGCAAAAAGCATGCCCAGGGGACCCAGGATTGTTCCCCCTACCAGCAGAGCTATCATGACCAATATGGGGTGAAGTCCGACACTTTTCCCTACCAGAGTGGGAGTTATGAAATTGCCTTCGATCTGCTGTACAATAATAAACATAATTACAATGTCCAGAGTATAAAATGGTGAGGGGATTACTCCGAAAAGCTGATGTGAAAGAGCCGCATCGTTGCCGATATTGTTCATAAAAGCGATCAATATTGCGGGAATCATACCTACGAATGGACCGATCAGGGGAATCAAATTTGCCAATCCTGCGATCGTACCGATGAAAAACGTCAAAGTTAAATTGGCTCCTGAGAAATTTAAAATTTGGAGTCCGACAATAGACATTACGGCCACACTTGTCGCCGCCAGAAATTGCCCCTGAAGATATGCTGAAACAGATTTTTCTACATTATAAATTAAACGCAAACCAATCTCGAAATATTTATTTGGAATTAAATCTACGAGAGATTTTTTAAAATTATGATATTCGGCCAGCAGGATAATTGTAAAAATAAAAATCATAACTGCAATCAGAAAAAAATTCCCGACAGCGCTGGCTAAAGAAGTAAGATTTTTTAAAACAGAAGTAATAAATTTTGTCAAATTGCCAGCCATGCCGCTAGACTCAGGTTGAATATCTTTGACGAAACCCGGCAAGGCAGAAGTAAATTTTTCCGCCAGTGATTGGAATTCTGCAGTTAAGGTTTCCTGGTCTATTCGATTAGAAAAATCTGCAGCCTGGGCAGACAGCTGGGCAATAAAGCTGCCCACAAATACACTTATGGAGGCCACGAGTATAAAAACCACGATTAAGACACTTAAACCCCTGCTGGATATTTTTCTTTCCAGAAAATCTACTCCGGAGAGAAGCACCGTTGTAAAAAGAAAAGCAAAAACTAATATCAGTACAACGGTCGAAATGTAGGGCCAGATTTTTAAGAGGAAAACGAGGCCGATCAGCCCCACAATTAAGCGATATATCAATTGAAAATAGTTGCGTTCTTCAGTCATTCGTTTATTTTTTTGTCTGAGACTGGATCAGCAATTTATTTGTAGTTCTTAATCTTTCCCCTATTACTGAAGCTAAATTCAGCAAAATTCTATTCCCTAATGTAGGATTCCTTTCTAACAGGGAAAATAGATCGGGACGGAAAAAACCCAGCAGTTCAGAATGTTTTAAAGCAATTCCCGAGGCAGATCTCGGTTCCGCATCCAGGAGAGCTAACTCACCGAAAAAATCCCCTTTCTTTAACTTGGCCAGAACTTTTTTATCTTTAGTTTTTTCCCCAATTACAATTTCAATCTGTCCCGACAATATTATATACATGCCTTCGCCGGGGGCATTATTTTTAAAAATGTATTCCCCGGGTTTATAGGACCGCAGATGAATCAGCTGTTCTAAGGCCTTGAATTCTCTATTACTAAAATCCTTGAAAATTGGAACCTGTTTTAATGTAAGTACAGTTTTACTTTCTACTCGATTCCAGCCCTTAAATAGATTGGGCCATAATGCATTCTTCAAAGAACCCTCCCTTATATTACGGGTCAAAATATAAACAGTATATGGTCATGTCAAGCAGTGAAAAATCAAAGATTTTCCGTAATGTGAAATGTTAAAAAACATAATAACAATTTACTCTTTCCGTCTTTTTCTTCACTCGTACCTGATTATCTCTGACCTCTGATTTCTGATTTCTTTTTTCACTGCTAACTGAAAAAGTGACGGGTGACGAGTGAAAAATATTTCTACAAACTACAAACTAATTACTATTTCAATCCCTTTTCCCCTCTGACTTCTGAAGACTGACTTCTTTTTCCCCTCTGATTTCTTCCCCTATTCCACCTCAATTCGGAATAATATATAATTAGAAAATGTCATCAATACTTCAGAACGATCTTCTAAACGATATATCCACAGCTGATCTTTTGCGTTTTTCCCCTGAGAAATGATCTCATCGGGATGTCCCATTAAATCCTGTACCTGAGGAATGGTCATTCCCAGTTCAACGGGTTGGGGTTTATCATCAGAACTTTTTCTAAATTCATCAATTTTATTTTTAATTTTCCTGTTTAATAGGTACTGCTCTCTATCAGCCATTTTTGATTTTAAGGCTGTTAATACCCTTGCATTGCCCGGGCTTAAACTACCGATTATTTTTTCCGCCTCTTCCAGGGCATAAATAACAAATCTTACAGATCGAAAATCTTTTACGGAATCTGCCAAAGCCAGTAAATCTGCTGCTATTTGAGTACGGTAAACATTAATTTCAATTTCGAGACCGGGATCAATTTTTAATGCTTCTTCAAAAAGATTTAAACTTTTAAAATGAAACCCATATTGCAGGGCAGTTTTACCTTTTTGAATTAAATTTTGGGTTTTAAAAAAAATAATTCGATCCTCAAATTCCGGAAACCATATAATTATTTCTCTGATCTTTACTAAAGCTTCATCTCCCCGGCCGGAATACAGCAATGATTCAGCTTTTTCCAGTTCAGAATAAGCTATTTCCCGAATGCGTTCATTCAAAACCGGAACCAGGAGTGTATCAGCCAGATCACGGGCTCTTTGATATCGGTCCAGGGCTTTATCCAGCATTCCCCGTTCATCAAAACTCATGCCTTGTTTCATAAGCTGCAGAGGAATTTTTTGTTTACTCATTAATATAAATTTCTCAGCTCTAAGTCGTTTGGCATGGTTGGGATGCTGGGCTACAAATGATTCCAATTGGCGTTTGGCCGTTATATAATCCCGACGGTAATAATGCATTTTCCCCCGGTCGCCGCTGGTCAGTTCCCCTCCATAAAATACAGAAAGCGTGACAAATACACCAAAATTTTCCAGAGTGAATTTCCGGATAGGAGTTAAATCGCTTGAATCCTTGATTTTATTGATACTCGTCTGTGAATATTTTAAATCCAGGCCGATTGCATAGCGGTAATCCTGATCCGATTCCATGATATAACGGGCTCCTAAACTATAGGAATAGGAAGGTCCGCTTCCAGTCGGAGAGCCCTGCCCGTAAAACGTGGAATTGGCCCATCCATAGGTATAGCGAAGATTGGCATACCAGCTTTCGTATCTTTGCAGTATCAAAGATTGGCTCCAGCTCAATTCCAAAAGTTTTCCCGAGAATTCTTCCCGGGTCCAGGTACTATTAATTTCCGGCCATGAAGAAGGTATTTTAGAGGGAAAAAGTATGGATGCATAGCGAATATTTAAGCCGGAATGCATATCCAGCCAGCTGGTTTTTAAAAAATAATTGGAAAGATTTATTTTAAATATATCAAGTTCTAACTGATGTGCAATGCGAGCTTTAAAACCAGGTTTAAAAGGAAAAGTTTCTGCCCCGGATTCAAGTTCCAGCCAGTTTCCGGAATTTTTAAGACCCATGAAACCGCTGCCTCCGTTGTAACCTAGACCGTAGCGCAATTCAACCGGAATTAATCTAATGGGTTCATGGAACTCTCGACGATGAAAAAGCCTATCCATGAAATAACCTTTTTCATAATCCACGCCCTGTTCAAGCTCGGGCTTGAATAAGCGGAATATTAAAGACTCAGTAGTATCGGTCGAAACGGATTCGGCTCCAAAAATGGAACTGAGTCCGAAAAACAGGATTAAAAGAGAAAGATATAGTCTCATAAGCGGGCAAAATACCGGGAATCTTTCTTTTCTGCAAGGCTGATATTTCTATTTCTTAAACTTCAGGATATAATTTCAGTTTTATGGAAAAAGACAAATGATCCTGTAATTGAAAGATTTTACAAATTAAAATATACTTAAATAAAAGTTCTCAATGTTTTGAAAACTAAATAGCTTCCGGACTTATTTTCTTTTTTTCTTCCCTTTTGATGCTGTCTTGAATTTTCTGTCCTTTTCCCTGCTGCCGCTTTTTCTCTTTATCTCCGATCGTTTCTGGTTTACTTTAGATATGTTCAAACGCTGACCGGAAACAAATACTTTTTTAAGCAAATTCAGTATTTCCGGGGGCATATCCTCCGGTAAATCAACAATGCTGTATTTATCAAAAATTTCAATGCGTCCAATATATTTGCTATCCAGCTCAACCTCATTGGAGATGGCGCCCACGATATTACCCGGCTTAACACCATGGATTTTTCCAACTAATATTTTATAGCTCTCCATGCTCACGTCAGGCGTAGAAAATTTCTTACGAGATTTTTCTCTTTGGCTCTTACTCTCCCCGTCCCCGCCTCTGCGCCGATCCGGTTTCTCACGCACCGTCATTTCTCTTCCAAGCTTTTTTTCGGGCTTTAAAAGCAGAGGATTGTCCCCCTGCAGAAGTTTGGCCAAAGCCGCTGCAATTTCCAGGGAGGGAACGTTTGATTCCTGGCGATATTGTTCAATAATCCGGGAATAAAGTTCAAGGTCATCGGCGTCCAGAGTTTGCGTAATCTTATCCTTAAAGCGCTCAATCCGTTTATCATTTATGTCCGCCGTCGAGGGCAGTTTCATTAATTCAATTCTTTGGTTTGTAGCTTTTTCAATTGCCCGCAGGAGTCGTTTTTCTCGAGGTGCTACGAAGAGGATTGCTTCACCCTTGTTTCCCATGCGGCCCGTACGGCCGATTCGATGAACGTAAGCCTCTGTATCATAGGGAATATCATAGTTGATTACATGACTTATGCGACCAACATCAAGCCCTCTGGCAGCCACGTCAGTAGCGACCAGGATGTTGAGTTTCCCGGATTTTAAGCGTTCTATGGTACGTTCCCGCATGCTTTGTTTAATATCACCGTTTAAAGGCGCCGAAGCATACCCCCGGGCTTCCAGCTTTTCGGATAGTTCAGTAGTACTGATCTTTGTACGTACAAAAATAAGGATGGCGTCAAATACTTCTGCTTCCAGAATCCGGGTCAGGGCATCCAGTTTATGATAACCGCTTACCATCCAGAAGCGCTGGTTTGTGGTTTCTACTGTAGAAGTTTTGGTCTTTATGGTGATTTCCCTGGGATTCTGCAGATATTTTCCGGCGATTTTGCGAATAGCCATGGGCATGGTGGCGGAAAACAAAGCAATCTGCCGCTTTTCCGGTGTTTTTTCCAATATCCATTCCACGTCATCCAAAAATCCCATACGCAGCATTTCATCGGCTTCATCCAGTACTAAAGTAGAAATAGCACCCAGGTCCAGTGTGCCGCGTCTCATATGATCCATTATCCGCCCCGGTGTTCCCACCACTACCTGAACGCCTCGTTTAAGCTGGCGCAGCTGGATGGTATAACTCTGGCCGCCATAAATTGGTATAATATGGAAATTTTTCAAATGGGCGGCGTATCCCTGGAATGC
Organism: Fidelibacterota bacterium; assembly: GCA_036446075.1. Classification (GTDB taxonomy): domain Bacteria; phylum Fidelibacterota; class Marinisomatia; order Marinisomatales; family TCS55; genus JAZFSI01. The sequence continues at coordinate 844 of JAZFSI010000059.1, read as the reverse complement.
TTCTGCGACCTGGATTGCCAATTCTCTGGTGGGCGTGAGCACCAGGACCTGAGGCTGTTTTTTCTTCGGATCGATCCGTGAAAGCAGGGGTAACGCAAAAGCTGCGGTTTTTCCCGTACCCGTTTGAGCCTGCCCCACCAGGTCGAATCCTTCAAGCAGGCAGGGAATGGCCTTTGTCTGGATCGGGGACGGTGATTCGTAACCCAGTTCTCTAACTGCTTTCAATACTGCCTCAGACAGTTCGAAATCCTCAAATCGGGTTAATATTTCCTTATTCATAATTTTTATTTTTCAATCTAATATCGGGCAATTTTAATAATCCTGCTCAATATTATTTTGGATTGGGGAACAGGAAATCCCTAGTTTTTCTTAAAATCATTACGCGCCGGTAATTTCGTTTTTAGGTGGACTGCATATCAAAATTGACAAAAGTTTAATAATGATACAGGCGAATTTCGCTCCAACAAAGTTTAAATGGAATAACCGAATTAGAGGTTAATATGCATATAGACCCTATATCGTTAATATAATATTGGAATCCAATTGGTAATTTTTACGGCAGTATCCATCGCATCCGAATTTGATTAGTTGATTTTTCCAGGTGAAACGGTTGATTGATATTCTCGTTTTTAGAGCACTTTTCCCGGTTGATTCCTGAATCAAAATAGAAAAGGGCACCGAAGTGCCCTTTTCTTCTATAAGCCAGTAACCGATATAGGTCAACTTGTGTAGCAATTAATATTTAGACTACGTGATTCTAATCCATCTGGGAAATATCCACAATAGGTCCAAGAGCCTATTTTTCAAATTTAAAGAGCCTATTTTGATTAATATACAAGAGCTA
>JAZFSI010000058.1:0-2332 GCA_036446075.1 Fidelibacterota bacterium | reverse complement strand
AACCAGCGCATGACTGACTGCATAAATGGGCTGTCACTAAAAAATGTGGCCACAGTGCTTGGAATAAACATGAGGGATTGAGCAAAAATAATCGGCATAACACCGGAAGTATTTACTCTTAAGGGTATATGAGTAGACTGGCCGCCGTATATTTTACGGCCCACAACTCGTTTTGCATATTGTACGGGGATTTTTCTAGTGCCTTGCGTAATTAAAACCACAAAAGCTATAATCGCGAACATAATTCCTAATAATATTATTTCACTTAGCAGACCTCGTACCTCTTCTTGAATAAGAGTAATTTCACTAACTATTACGTTAGGAATACGGGATACGATACCAATCATAATAATCAACGATATCCCATTACCGATTCCTCTCTCGGTAATGCGTTCACCAAGCCACATCATTAAAATGACACCTGTAACCATACTTATTATGGCAACAAATTGAAAACCTGGCCCAGGATTAAAAACCACTGATCTGCCGGCAGCAGTCATTGATTGTAAAAATACAGTAACGCCGTAAGCCTGCATGGTGGCAATCAACACAGTACCGTATCTGGTTATTTGAGTAATTTTTTTGCGGCCCGCTTCCCCTTCTTTTTGCAAGCGTTGGAAATAAGGAACTACTGTGCCCATAAGCTGGATTACAATTGAAGCGGATATATACGGCATTATTCCCAAGGCGAATAATGTGGCCTTCTGAAATGCTCCGCCGGCGAATAAATCGTATAGTCCAAATAGAGTATTTTGGAAGCTTTGAGCAGCAAGAGCCAAAGTTTCGCTGTCAATTCCCGGCAGCGGTATGTGAGCTCCGGTTCTGACGGCTATCAAAATCGCCAGGGTGAACAGGATGCGTTTCCGCAGTTCGGGAATACTGAAAATATTTTTTATTCTTTCAATCACCGGACAACAGCGCTTCCGCCTGATTTATTAATTTTTTCGACAGCAGTCCGGCTGAATGCAGCAGCTGTAATATTTACTGCTTTAGTCAATTCACCATCCCCCAAAACTTTAATTGGTCTAAAAGCGTAACGAACCAGCCCTTTTTCTTTAAAAATATTGGCATCAACTTCTACCAAATCTAAACGTTCTATATCGGTCAGATTTACAATCTGAAACGTTTTTTTAAATAGATGGTTAGAGAAACCTCGTTTTGGTACACGGCGATGCAGAGGCATTTGCCCCCCCTCAAACCAGGGACGGTGTTTGCTTCCTGAACGAGAGTGATAACCTTTTTCTCCTCTTCCGGCTGTTCGGCCGGCGCCGCTTCCCGGTCCTCGGCCCAAGCGTTTTTTACTATGGGTTGAACCTGCCGCAGGTTTTAATGAACCGAGCTTCATTTAATTTCCTCAACTTTCACTAGAAAATCGATATTTTTTAGCATGCCTCTAATTGCTGCCGAATCAGCCTTTATTACAGATTGATTCATTTTTCTCAAGCCCAGAGCTGCCAGGGTCTGTTTCGTCTTCTGACGATATCCAATACCGCTTTTAACCTGGGTGATTTTTAAATTTTTTATTGTGGCCATGATTAATTAAAAACTTTTTTTAACGTAATTCCTCTTTTGTTGGCAATGCTGACGGCATCTTCTAATTCCAAAAGAGCTTTCATTGTTGCCTTAACGGTATTTAACTGATTATTGGAACCAAATCTTTTAGTCAATATATTATTAATACCGACCTGTTCCATTACAGCTCTAACAGCAGCACCGGCTATAATCCCTGTTCCTGGAGCCGCAGGTTTAAGCATAACTTTACTGGCACCGTATTTACTAATAATTTTATGAGGTATGGTACCGTTAATGACAGGAATTTTCACAATATTCTGTTTGGCATTTTCTTTGGCTTTATTTATTGCAGACATTACTTCGCCGGCTTTCCCCTGACCAATCCCAACGTGGCCGGAGCCGTCTCCAACCGCCACCAAGGCGCCAAAACGGAAATTTCTTCCCCGGGAAGTCACTTTTGAAACACGAGTAATACGGATCACTGTTTCTTCTCTTAATTCCAGTTCTGCTGGATTGATCATAATAGTTTTAACATCCTTTAAAATTCCAGACCGGTTTCTCGGGCACCCTCTGCAACAGCTTTTATACGGCCGTGATAAGGATAACCGTTACGGTCAAAAATGACTTTCTTAACTTTTTTCTTCAGAGCTCTTTCTGCCAGGGCAATTCCCACCAGCCGACCCTGGGCTACTTTTGAATCAGCTTTTTTCATTTCAGCAGCCAGTGCCGTATCAACAGAAGCAGCAGATACCAGAGTTTCACCTTTTAAATCATCAACAATCTGGGCACGAATATGTTTATTTGACCGGAAGACAACTAA
>JAZFSI010000057.1:0-4206 GCA_036446075.1 Fidelibacterota bacterium | reverse complement strand
CAGTCCCCGCAGCCTGTGCACTTGTTCAAATCGATTACCATGCCCCATTTGGCCATTGCTTACCCCTTATCCCAAGTAATTCGGACTGGTGTTCCTGATAGAACCATATTGCCCCTATTCACATCCGGCTGAAGAACCATTAGCTGCCTGGGATCTGAACCTACGCCGGTACTGAACCGGCCTACATTCTCCCTCCCGAGACCTAAAGGAATGTAAATAACATCGGTCTGGATTATGGGTCTCACCCGGGCCCGTACCTTAATTACACCAACCGGTGAATCTATTTGTATTATTTCGCCGTCCTGCACGTTATATTTCTCTGCGGTGAGGGGGTTTATTTCTGCCCAGCTTTCCCAAAATATTTCCCGAATGACGCCAACTGTTTCCACCAGAGTAGGTGAATACACAGTACGTCCATAGGGATTTGTAATTGGGAATCCGGATATTAAAGTCAATGGATATCCTGTTTTTTCAGAAGCTGAATATTTTTCCAGATTTTTTGGATATTTATCTTCCCCGAACAAACTTTTTAAGAGTTGTGCCTCATTTCCGCCATAACCTTCAAATGATTTCAGCATGGGATGCAGAAATTGGAATTTTCCGCCGGGATTTTTAATAATTTCCTTTTTCTTAATCTGTCCATAATTCGCAGGGTCCCACCAGCCTCCTACTTTTTTGATTTTATTAATAAATGTTTTCTCTGATTCATTAATGCTGAAACTTACATGGCCTTCATATGCAGCCCTCCAGTCATGACGAGACTGAGCAGCGAAAAGCTGACCTTTTTTCTTCTGATGAATTTTCTGTAACCGTTTTTTCACGAGTGTTTCTGCATTCTGACCCGGAAAAATGCTCCGGTTGAAGTCCTGTATTCCCTGTGTCATATCTTTCAGGATTTCATAGCTGCTTTTGGTATTATATAAGGGATCAATAACCGGTTGCTGGATGGTGGCCGAAGCGGCTGCCAGGCCGGGGATATCCTCTACAATGTCCCAGGTTTCAAAATTTGAATGGCTGGGTAAAATAACATCTGCATGGATACTTGTATCATTGGGCAAATCACCAATAAATATCACTCTCGGGATATGTTTTAGAAGCGCTTTCCATTTAATACGGTTTTCCCCATAATAAACAGGATTGGCATTATTGATTATTAATAAATCAATATTATAAGGCGCATATCCTTCAACCCTTTTTGCAAATATATCCAGAGAAGGCTGTTCAAGGGCATGTTTTTCATTAGTTAAAAATAAATTTTGATGAAAACCGCCTTTGAATTTTTGACTATATAACCTGTTCACCTTATCCTGGGAAGAATAGAACCAGCCGCCCGGTCTTTGGATGCTTCCCAACAGATAGTTCAGGCAGTGAACGGCCCAAAAATGTAATTCTCCTCTTGGAGTTTGCAGCGCTTCCTGGCCGCAGAGAACTACCGGATTTTTTCTCTGATGCAGGCTTTCAGCCAGTTCCCGAATATCTGCTACTGAAATACCTGTAATTTCTTCTACAAGTTTGGGATGAAATTCTGAACGTATCATTGTTTCAAAGCCAGCCTGTTCATTTCCTTGAGAATCCAAAGAATCTGCAAAACCTTCCGAATTGTTCCGGAAATATTCCAAATCAATGAATTGTTCATCAATCAATATATGGGCAATACCCAAAGCCAGTGTGCCCCATGTGTCCGGCCTGTTGGGAATCCACTTGTGGGCACTGGCAGCTGTAATGTTAGCCCGTGGTCCGACATATACCAGTTTATTCCGGGTTACATTTTCTAAATCTTTAAATTCGCTGATAACCTGATTAAAATGTACAGTAGCACCCTCTTCCTCTAAAATATTGGAACCCAGGCATAAGATATAATCAGAATTAAGTAAATCATACTTTGGTTCTGATTTGATTCCCTGGGTCAGGAAAGCAGAGTTTGTATTATTCCCTTTATGGCTTTCCTGGAAAAAATTCGGTGTACCCAGCCAATTTGCAAAATTTTCCCATACCTCCTGCATCAAGGTTGAATCGCTGCCATTGATAATAGCGATTTTATGAGCCTGGTTATTTTGAACTAAGGCATTGATATTATTTGTAATTGAAGGCAGTATTTCAGTCCAGGACGTAGAGGCCATTTTTTTTCGTACAGGTCCTTCGGGGCGGGCCAGAGGCTGCGTAAAACGGTCAGGGTGAAATAGAATTTCCAGATTCGAATAAGCGGCAGGACAGGTACCGCCCAAGTTGATCGGTGAATGAGTATTACCCTTGATCTGGATAGGAAAACCATCAATGCGCTTAATATCCAGACTGCACCCACCGGGGCATATTCTGCAGGCTGTAGATATCCAGGATTCTTTCCCGGGACCAATCCTTAACCTTTCAAGAGCTTTTTCTGAAATTCCGAGCATTTGGGAAAATGCATTGGCAGTAAGAGCAGCTCCGCCGGTGGCGAGACCTGTAATTTTTAGAAAGTCTCTGCGATTTATAATTTTTTTCTTAGACATGGCAGGTTAAACAATCGTTTGAAACAGATTTATTATCATGGCATTGCATACATTTTTCCATAGAAATAGGTACAATTTGTCTAACCGGGGGAATCTCCATATTTTCCACGGTCCCATGACAGGTGGAGCAGGGAATTTGAGCGGATTTAACGTGGCGTCTGTGGGAAAAGAAAACATGATCTTCCAGGGAGTAAATCGGCAGCCAGCCGATTTCCATGTTTTCTTCAACGGCTTTTACCACTAATGCTTCCTGAGCACTTTCTCCCTGCATTTCGCTGTGGCAGTCCTGGCATAATTCAATGGAGGGCAGGTAAGCTTTAATTTCTGTTTCCACGCCCGTATGGCAGTCGGTGCAATCCAATCCCACCTCTTCAATATGTAAAGCATGATTGTAAGCAATGGGCTGGTGTATTTCTTTTTTTTGTCCACAACCGACCATTAAAAGGAAAAGAAAAAGTAATGATATTATAGGATAGTTTAGCCAGTTATTCATGCCGATTATTATCTGTTATATTATTCATTGGTTCCGCATTCATATTAACCATCATCCGTATTTATTCCGAGATTTTTTAAAGAAAATATCCAGTCTGATAATTGATATTTTATTTATGATATTCGTATCCTAATATATTATATTTTACATCATATTATGCAATATTTTTTTTTAATATTTTCAGGATTATCTGGTTTTCTTGCCTGACCTCTTCCTGTTGTATATTTTCGTTAATGAAATGCAATGTAACCATAGTTTGACCACCTAAAGCGCACTAGAATGCTCTAAACAACATCTAAACTGCATTTCCATTTATAAACTAAATTTCACAAATAATCTAATTTCAATTTAGGCAACTACTTCCGATTTAAACTTCCCCCTAAGCTTTGCAGTCCCTTTCTTTTTAAGTTATTTATATTTTAAAAATAATGCATATACCTGGCTTTCTGCAGAGGCTGACCCAACTGCAATGAGAACCTCTGATTTACCGATCCCAGTTATCAAAATCGCATCTGCCCCGTTTATTTTAGCTTCCTTAATTAATTTTTCATGAATCTTTTTCGCATTATGGTCAAAAACACGAAGTCCTATTGCGTGTCCGATTACAATATATTCCTGCTTTATGTCATCTTTAGAATAATAGGTATCAATATTTGTTGTGGGATCTAATGTATTTCCAATATAATTCACAGTCGTGCAGGCAAAAGCTGAAAATATCACAAGAACTAGGATACCGACAATTTTAAACTTCCTTAAAAACATGGTTTCCTCCTTTGTTTAAATTAATGCTGTAATTATTTTCAAAAAAAGGGGCTCGTTCATAATTAAGCAATAGTTATTAAAACATTATCCTTTTTGCATGATAAACGAACGGGATATGGTTTTATAACATAAATATAGGATTAAGGGGTTATGTTATCAAGTAAAACCCTCGCAGATTCTATAATAACTTGGCCCTGTTTTAGAGCATATACAATCACAATTTTTTCCCTGAAAACAAAAATCCCCCTCATTAAATTAAACATCATCCAAAAACCAGAGTCAATTTAGGCAACTACCCCCCTATTTCGCAAATTGGAAGGAAATCATTCCTGCACCTGCGGTTGATACCTGGGGTAAATATCATCTCCTGGTTTATTAGTTAAATTAGTTTGAGAAGTACCATCAATATCCATACTGTAGATTTCCCAATTGCCGTCTCTACTTGATAAAAACAAAATCTCT
>JAZFSI010000056.1:0-2724 GCA_036446075.1 Fidelibacterota bacterium | reverse complement strand
ATTCAATTATACGGTTTAAGGTATCATCCTTGGAGCCATCATTAACCACTACCACCTCATAACGGGGATATTTTAAATTTAAAAGTGAACTGGTACTTTCAATAATATTTGCAACTTCATTATAGGCAGGAGCAATTATAGAAATAGATGGTAAAATACCCGGTTTAAAAAGAAATGAAATTTCTTTTATATTCCAGTATTTTCTTTGTTTATATATGCCCCAGGCGGAGATTGATAATAAAACAATATATAATAAATTTATTGTAGATGAATAAAAAACCATTCCATAATTAAACTGCAGAATAAATAATTTTATATTATTTGTAATAGTTGACCCTGCAAATAGAGGCCAATTTGTAAAAAGGAAAAATGCGGGCATAAATAAAATTGTAATAATTAAGGTTGCCCATAAAATCCTGATGCTGGTCAGATCTTTTTCCGGTACTACTCGCTTCTGTTCAAGTTTAACTCTCTGCAATCCTAATTTTTCCAGAATATCCTCATTCAGATGATACTGAAGTTCTATTTCAAATAATTTATCATTTTTGCTGACTTCACCAATAATAGAAATAATTTCATTTTCCAGTTTCTGATCATTGTTCCTGTTTAAAAAGCCAATTATGGCACTGGACTGACCCAGCTTAAGAGTCTCTTTAATCAGAGATTTTACCATTAAACCGTCCGACGAAAATATATTGGCCAGAAAATATTCGATTCGGAATGACAAAACCTTGGCCAATAATAATTTTTTCTCTGGTTCACCTTCATTTTCAAACCTTTCAACCAGAAAAGGAATGAATAATGGACGCTGCCTCAATAAGCCGGAAAGGCCCACTACCGCATCCTCAGCAACAGATGGATCACCGAGGAATTCTATCAATCGAATAATATTTTGTTTTTCATTGGTGCGACCCAGGGCTTGCACAGCCAGGCTTCTGACCTCTTGATTATTAGCCTCCAGAAAATCTTCGGTAACCAGAAGATGATGATGATGATCCAATAATATCCTGGCAGCATAATTGGCCAGTTCACTGTTCTCTGATATTGCAACAGATACAATAAAATCCTCTAATGCCCGGGTTAAATGCATTTTACAATAGCTGAGAATAAGATATTTGAATTCGATTTTTTTACTTTTGAGCAATGGCCTTATTAATTCATAGACACTGTCCCCGAAATTTATGATAAGGTTAATTGTAAAAATACGGTAAGCCGGGGAAGAGCCCGGAAGAGATTCAATTAAATGGGGAACTACGTCTGGATTTTCTGTATCTGCTAATGCATTGGCAATGTATTGTTTTACAGTAAAATCCGATTCATTTTTCAAAGCTAAAATTAGCTTCTGCTGAACCCGAAAAGTTCTAATCATTCCTAAATAGACAGCAGCTTTAATTCTATCGAATTTAAAAGGTGATTTAAGTTTACTGACCAATCCTTTAATAAATTTTAGTCCTATTATTCTGCGGATTATTTCTTCATTTTTACGAGAGTCGATTACGATGGATTCTTTAACTTTAGCATATTGCTTTATAAAAATGAATTTATATTTATAAAAAGAAAATTGCGCTGGAAAATCTAAATATGTGAATTCTCCAGTAAAATATTTTATCAGAAAATTTTGAAACACACCCTCCAGCTTATTCCTTTTATTTTTAAGGAATTTCTGAATAAAAAATAGTGAAAATATAAAAGCATTCAGAGCCAGAAATATAAAAAATATAAAGATTACAAAATTTAAGGTAAAATTCAATTCTTCGGCCGAATATTTGTCAGATATACGCTGGCTATCCCCAGCAATTCAGAAACATAATATGGTTTTTTTAAATAATGGGAAATCCCCAAATTAAAGGCCCGGGTAATTTCTTCATTATTTTTTTGATGGGACAGCAGTATAAAGGGTATATTTTTATATTTTGATGATTTCATCAATTTTTGGCGGAAAGAGAATCCGTCCAGCTTTGGTATTGTAATTTCACTGATAATTAAATCTATAGGTTGAAGTTCGATAGCTTTATAGGCCAACTCACCATTTTTAGCGGTAATTACACCAAATCCATTATTTATGAAACTGTATTTAATAATATCCAAATTTAATATATCTGTGTCTACCACCAGAATACTGCCCGTCAAACTCTTCAGGGGATCAATTTCAGATTCAAAAAAAGCACGATTCATGCCGGCCTGGCGGGCATGATTAACCCGCATTCTGGCGGCCCCTAAAATAGTTGAAACAATATTTTTAGTTCTATCCAGATCAATAAAATCTCTTCTGGAAACACCTCCGATGCTAACGGTCATTTTTCTGATGAATAATTCAGATTGTTCAAAATTCAATCTGATGTTTTCGGCGATTATTTTGGCTGCTTCAATTTTTGTCTGAGGCATATAAATGACAAATAAATCACCATCTAATTTAAATGTATGGAAATTATTTTCAGCGGCTGATTTAATTATGGCAGCGGCGGTGGCCAAACTTTGATTCCCTTTTTCTTCGCCGAATTCAAGTAATAATTCTTCCTGATGATCCAATTGGAAGTAACATAAGGACCATTCTGTTTTATTCTTAAAATTATCGAGCAGCGCATTATGGATAAATTTATCAAAAAATATTTGGTTACCTAAATTCGTGCGTGGACAAATTGTGATTTGTTTTATGGCTTTTTTGAGATTTTCCTCCCCTTTCTCTTTCATTTCCAGCAAATTCAAACTCGCCTCTGTTAAAAC
>JAZFSI010000055.1:0-3082 GCA_036446075.1 Fidelibacterota bacterium | reverse complement strand
TTGAATCCTTTGGAACTAAAAGGAGTACCGCAGCAGCCGTCTATTTTTTCCGGAATAAATAATATTTTTCCGCAAATATCTGCTATATCCATGATTATATGAGCCAGATTATCTTTTCTATTATTCGGACTCATTATACGTGTCAGACAGGTTGGATAATAAATAAAATCAGGTTTTGGATCTTTGGATCCCGGCGGAAGTTTTGAGGCGGCTTTGGGGAGATTTCGGTTCCATTGCGGAAGGTTACCGGGTAAAACAGAACTGATGACTTTTGAAATAATTAAAATTAAATTTTGTCCTGTAATAAAAATCAATCCATGTATAACCTGCAGGATGAATCGCGCAGAAGTTATGACGAATTTAAAGTTTTTTACGGCTTTGTCTGCCCACCAGCGGGCAAAGAGCGAATGATTATTCAAACGCTGTAATTTTACAAAATTACCTGTATTTATATTTACGGGACAGCTTAATTCACATAGTCCATCCACAGCACAGGTATCGGTTCCCAGATACAAATAATCATGCGCTACTTTATTATATTCAGAAGTACCCTGCAGCAATTCCAATTCACGAGCCACAGTTATTCTTTGCCGGGGTGTCAGAGTAAGTGATCTGGAAGGACAGACCGGTTCGCAAAAACCGCATTCCACGCATAGGTCTATTGATTCATGAATTAAAGGCATGGGCTTGATTGATTTCAAATGTAATGTTTTATCACGATTGAGCAATACACCGGGATTAAGAATATTCACCGGATCAGCCCAGGACTTCAGGGACCACATTATTTTGTACAATTCCGGCCCCCATTCCCTTTCTACAAAAGGAGCCATATTCCGCCCGGTACCATGTTCTGCCTTAAGTGAACCCTGGAATTTTCCTAATGTCATGTCAACCAGGTCATTCAGCATTCCATCGAAATTTTTTACTCCATCCTCCAGATTAAGATCTGCTGAACCAACGAAATGGAGATTGCCGTCTTTGGCATGACCAAAAATAACCGCATCCTTGTAATTCCAATGCTTAAAAATTGAGTGCATTTCTTCAACAACGGCGGGTAGATCTTTATAATCATAACAAAGGTCTTCCGTAATAAAACTTGTCCCTGCTTTGCGCATGGCACCCACGGTCGGGTATAATCCTTTGCGAATATTCCACAACAGGGCTCTTTTTTCCGATGAGCGCTGCATACCGTTAATAATTTTCCCTTTTTGACCGGAAATTTCCCTGATAGCCTTTGCTTCAAGGTAATCGAGATTAGCTTTTTTCTCATTCTGGTATTCAAATAACAGAGCCGCTGCATTATTTGTGATACTTCTGTAATCGTAGGGTGCCTGCGCTATGAATCGGGCAGTTTTTAAAGCCGAAGAATCCATTAATTCTACAGCGTCTGCTCCGCTGTTTATAAGAAATGGTAATATTTTCATGGCAGCGCCCGCATTATCAAAAATTGCAAGTCCCGTTGATTGGAAAGGCGGATCAAATAATGTCTCCAGCGTAACAGAGCTGGTAAAGGCCAATGTGCCCTCGCTTCCAACCAGTAAATGCGAAAATATATCAAGGGGATGATTATAATCAAGTATAGCATTAATAGAATACCCTATCGTATTTTTAATTCTATACTTATCCCGAATTTTTTTTATTAGATTTGGTTTTGATTCAATTTCCTTCTTAACCTTCGTCAATCCTTCGCAAAGCTCTTTTTCTACATCCAGAAATTTCCGGTAATATCTTTTTATTCCCGTATCATAAAGGTTTCCGTTGGCCATGATAAAGCGAATTGATTTAAGTGTATGATAGGAGTTATTTTTTATTCCGCATACCATACCGGATGAATTATTGGCAATTATACCACCTATCCTGGCCGCATTCATAGAAGCAGGGTCGGGGCCAATGCGCCGAGAAAAAGGTTTTAAATAAAGATTAGCCCGGGAGCCGATTACACCCGGCTGAAGCCGGATATATTTGCCATCTTCCTCAATTTCATATCCGGTCCATTCTCTGATTGTTTCGGCCAGAATACCAGTGGTTATTGATTGTCCTGAAAGAGAGGTCCCTCCTGCCCGGAAAGTCACAGGAGTGCTGTTCTGGCGTGCGTATTGCAGAAGTGTAATTACTTCTGCTTCATTCCCGGGCCGAATAATGGCTTTTGGCACTAGGCGGTACATACTCGCGTCGTGAGCATAGGTCAATCTGTCAATTAGTCTATGGGATAACTTAGGCGGCCGGGATTCAGAATTCATTTATAAAGGCCTTAATACTTTACGAATTGTGTCGGGCACGGGAAGTGCCTTTTGGGCTCTATAATTGAAAGTTACTAAAGTGAACTTCCCGACAACCAAAGGTTCTTCCATATCCTTCCTGAAAATAGCCGCAAATTGGTCAAAACTGGTATTTCCTACCCGAATAATTCGATTGCCTATTTCAAAATTATTGGGATATCCGGCTTGATTAATATAATCAACTTTTAGAGCCGCTAAAATTGTACTTTTCTCTGAATCCCAGCGATTCATGGCAAAACCCAGATGTTCAAGATATTTAAGACGAGCAGATTCAATATAAGTCAGAAAAACAGCATGGTTTATATGTCTCAATCCATCTAAATCATTCCAGCGCGCTGGAATGGTCACGAAATAATCAAAATCTTTCCGGCGAAAATCTTTTGAATTTTTATCCTGTTTCTTAATGAATCTGCCCTACTGCCGGGGCTGGAGCTGAGCCCAGGGTCCCGCATATAAACTTTCGACATTCGTAGCATCAGAATTCATAATATACATCCGGCCGCCATTATCTGAGGTCTGGAAAATTATTTTATCTCCGTCTTTTGACCAATCTGCATATAATCCCGGTTCTGAAAAGGCGGCTCCGGCAGTGCCCTCAAAAAATGTATATATTTGTTCGTCTTTCCAGAAAAGTATGCGGGTACCGTCAGGGGACCAGCGTAAATTTTTAAAATATTGTGACGGATCGGGTAAAATGTGCGAAATTTTTTGGCCGTTATTGTTTTTAATCTTATCAATCGGCGGGAAATTGCTCCAGCACAGACTGTCTCCCTCCAATACATATAATAATTTTGAACCATCGG
>JAZFSI010000054.1:0-13303 GCA_036446075.1 Fidelibacterota bacterium | reverse complement strand
AGAGGCCGCTAGAGCCATGCTTTTGAAATGGGGTGAAATAGAATTAAATAATTGGAGTAAAAATGGCTGATTTATCCATAAATATGTGCGGTATCAAAAGTCCAAATCCATTTTGGCTGGCTTCGGGACCGCCCACGAACTGCGGAGAACAAATAAAGCGTGCCTTTGAGGCAGGGTGGGGCGGAGCAGTCTGGAAAACATTAGGTCAGCCCATTACCAACGTTTCTTCCAGACTGGGGTCTGTTGATTATTCCGGAAACCGTATGATCGGATTAAACAATATTGAATTAATTACAGATCGACCTCTAAAGGAAAATTTTATTGAAATTGAAGACGTAAAAAAGCATTATCCCGAGCATGCTGTAATTGTTTCCCTGATGCTGGAAACAAAAGCAGAATGGAAAGAATTTATCGACAGGTCCCAGGATGCCGGCGCAGATGGTCTGGAGCTTAATTTCGGCTGTCCCCATGGTATGTGCGAAAGAGGCATGGGCAGCTCCGTAGGTCAGGAACCAAAAGTGCTGGAAGAAATAACCGGCTGGGTTACGGAATATGCCAAAATTCCCGTTTTGGTAAAACTTACTCCAAATGTTGGAGATATTTTGGATCCCGGCAAGGCGGCCTGCCGGGGAGGAGCTGACGGAATATCCTTAATTAATACCATAAAATCAATTGTGGGCGTAAATCTGGACACCCTGGTTCCTCTGCCTTCCGTGGCGAATAAAAGCACAAACGGCGGTTATTGCGGGCCCGCCGTAAAACCGATTGCTCTGCACATGGTTGCTGCTCTGAAAAGAGATAAAAACATAAATATCCCTATTTCGGGAATTGGCGGCATAAGTCAGTGGCAGGATGCGGCAGAATTCATCAGTCTGGGCGCTACCACTGTCCAGGTCTGTACTGCCGTCATGCATTACGGATACCGCATCGTTGAAGACATGCTGGACGGTTTGTCAAACTATCTGGATCAGATGGGCATGAAAAGTGTATCCGAGCTAGTTGGCAAAGCAATCCCCGGATTTACTAATTGGGGTGATCTGGACTTGAATTATGAAGTTATTCCCAAAATAGATGCGGGGAAATGTATCGGCTGCCAATTATGTTATATTGCCTGCCTGGACGGAGCACATCAATGCATTCACACAAATCAGGATTTATGCCAGGCCTTTCATGGAAAATCCGATCATGGAAATTCTCTAAGAAGTGTTATACAAGAACCCTTAAAACATAAACATTCCGGGTCTATTCCTAATTTTGTACCGGTTGTAGATGAAGAAGAATGCATCGGCTGTAATCTCTGCGCCCTGGTTTGCCCGGTTCCGGACTGTATAACCATGGTAGAACGCAATTCTCCTGAAAAAACCAAGACCTGGAACGAAAGTATCTCCGCCGGAAGTTCTTAACCGGGCAGCCCTTGAATAATTAGCAACTTCTTTTAACAGCAGCAAAAAATACGGCAGTTCCTCTTCTTAAGAAATATTCCAGACAGGTTGATTTTAAATAAAATTATACCGATAAAATATAAGTTATTTTGAAGTTTCGATATTAAATTGATCGACCGGAATTTTATGATTTTAGAAAATTAGAATTTAAAAATATTGATAAAATCCAAGGAGATATAATGAAAATTAATTTCAATAAACATGCTTTATTTATCGTGGCCGCAGTTGCCCTGATAAATTTCAATATTTTACCTGCACAGGGAGTGACCACCGGTGGACTTAACGGAATTGTCACCAGTGACAAAGGTAATGATATGGTTGGCGCAAATGTTGTTGTTAAACATGAACCCAGCGGTATATCCTACGGTACTACCGCCAGAGACGGCGGTGTTTACACCATTATTAATATGAAAGTCGGCGGTCCCTATACTGTCACAGTGTCATTTATCGGATATACAGAACAGGCCGTGAGCAACGTATTTATAGATTTAGCCGCAAATACAACCTTGGATTTCAATCTGGCAGAGACAGCCCTTGAAATGGCCGGAGTAGATGTATTAGGTGAAACTGACGATGTTTTAAATGGAGACCGCACCGGTGCAGCAACTTTCATCGGATCAGATTTACTGGCCACCATGCCCTCTATTAAACGCAGCACCAGGGATTTAACTCGTCTGGATCCCCGCAGCGACGGGAATTTCAGCTTTGCCGGCCGGAATTGGCTCTACAATAATATATCTCTGGATGGATCATATTTTAATAATCCCTTCGGTCTTGACGATCCCGCCCCGGGCGGACAGGCCAATGCGGAACCGGTGCCTTTTGATGCTATCGAACAGGTACAGGTATCTGTGGCTCCTTTTGATGTCAGGGAAGGGGGCTTTACGGGAGCCGGGATTAATATCGTGACCAAAAGCGGTACCAATAAATTCGGCGGATCCGCCTACAGCTTTATACGTAACGAAAGTCTGCAGGGCAAGGAAGTTTCAGGTGAAGAAGTGATTGCCAATCCATCCTTAAGTTTTAACCAGACCGGTTTTACAGTGCATGGTCCCATAAAGGAGAATGAACTATTTTTCTTTGCGAATTTCGAAATGGAAAGCAGGACCGATCCGGGATCGAATTTTGTTGCTAATACTGGGGGAGATGTCGGATTTGGTGAGTCACGGGTTGATCCGGACGTCATGGATGCTATCAGCGACCGCATGCTGGAAGTCTACGGTTATGATACAGGTCCTTATCAAAATTATGACAATGAAACCGAAAATACGAAACTATTGGTAAAACTGGATTGGAATATAAGTGACCAGCATAAGGCCACCCTCCGCTATAATTTTCTGGATGCCAGCCGCGATCTGGGCCCCCATGGATTTGTGCTGAGTTATAATAATTCCGGGCGCGGACCGAATGCCACCAGTCTACCGTTCCAGAACAGCGGTTATACCATAAATAACGTTATGCACTCTTTCGCCGGAGAAGTTAACAGCATGTTCGGCGGTAATATGGCCAACCGCTTCTTTTTCAGTTATAACAGGCACCGGGATTGGCGCACCCCCAAAAGTGTTGATTTCCCCACGGTTGAAATTGGCGAGGCCGGGGCAACCTACACTACCGTAGGACATGAACCTTTCTCCATCCATAATATTCTGGATCAGGATGTTCTGCAGATAACCAATAATTTCTCCCTGTTCAAGGGCAGCCATATCTTTACAGCAGGAGTGAATTACGAACAATTCAAATTCTTTAATTCCTTTAACATCTTTAGACATGGTGTATTTTTCCTGCCCAATTTCCTATTCGATATCGGATTCATTTTAGGAGGTACCACTTTCCCTGATCTGGAAACATTTTTTGCAGAAACGGACCCCGACGGTGATACTGATCCCATCGATTTTCCGGCAGCCATAGCTACCGGACCCTACAAAGGAGAAATTATCGAAGTTGCTCAATTCTCTGTTTACGGACAGGATGAATGGGCCGTAAATAAAGATCTGAACCTTACTTACGGGCTGCGTGTTGACATTCCCATTTACAATACTACTCCAGTGGATAATCCTTATTCAACGGGATTAACCTTACTTGATGAGAATGGTGATGATGAAACTGTGGACCAGGCCAAGCTGCCTGATGCTGCCCCCTTATTTTCACCCCGCATCGGTTTTAACTGGGACATGCATGGTGATCGCTCCATGCAGATCAGAGGCGGCACGGGCATATTTACCGGGCGCCTGCCTTTTGTCTGGATCGGTAATGTGATTTCCAATCCTGGCGCAAATCCTAATATTACGGGTGACGGCAGTAACGGGCAGGAAACAGATGACGGAAAAAACAGAAAAGAAGACGAAGGAAAGGCTTCTGTCCTGCAGCAGTCGTTTGACTTAAATGCCATGCCCGATGATTTTAAATGGGCTCAAATCCTGACTACAAATCTGGCAGTGGATATGCGCCTGCCCATGGACATGGTGGGAACCTTTGAAATGGTGTACGGCAAGGATATAAATGCGATTTACATGCGCAATGCTGATTTAAAAGCACCAAGCCGTTATTTGGAGGACGGACGTCCCTACTATACCAGTGACGGTACAGCACAGCTCAATTTGGACGCTTTCGGCGCGGGTGACGGCGGTGTTTATGTGATCGACAATACTGACGAAGGTTATAACCTGACCTTAACCAGACAGCTGCGGAAATCATTAAACGGAGTAGATTTAGGCTTGGCTTATACTTTTACTGATGCCAAGAATAACCTTAAATCCACGGAAATAGCCTCCGTATTATGGCAGAGCCAGCCGGTTCAGGGTGACCCCAATAATCCTAAGCTTGCTCCTTCCGAATTCGGCAGCCGCCACCGCATCATCGGTACGGCCAACTACCGCAAAACCTGGAATGAGAGCCATTCCACCAGTTTTGGCGTATTCTTTGAAATGGCAGAAGGCAACCGTTATGTTTATTCCGGCGGAAACCGCTATTCATTCACTTATGCCGGTGATGTTAATGGAGATGAAATTGGCGGCAACGACCTGATCTACATCCCCAAGGATGCCAATGATATTGTTCTGGAAACTCCCAGTCAATGGAGCGCTTTGGATGCCTTTATCGAACAGGACGATTACCTCAGTGAAAATCGGGGTAAAATTTCTGAAAGACATGGGCTCACAAATCCCTGGTTCAGCAATATTGACTTAAGAGTTATGCATGACTTCAATACCAATTTCGGCAAGTTCCAGTTAACTCTGGATCTGCTGAATGCAGCCAATCTCTTGAGCAGCGATATGGGCGTGAGGCAAGTGGCTGATCCCCAGGCATTGGTACCTTTGGAACTTGTGGAATTTGATGATGATGGAGAACCGGTGTTAAAATTTAATGGAGTTGAAAACACTTTCATTGACGATCCGGGCGTTTACAGCCGCTGGAGAATGCAGATCGGGCTGAATTACATTTTCTAAACTTTATTAGAACATGTATCGAGATTTAAAAGTTTAAATCTTAAAGAAAAACGGGACTGTGGATTCACAGTCCCGATTTTTTATTAGTATTTAGTCTGTAGTATTTAGTTCGTAGAAAAGTTCTTTTCTTACTCGTCACTTGTCACTGAAAAAATTCTTTGAATTTTTTCACGTCACTCGTCACATATAACTGAAAAAATCAACGATTTTTCCAGTTACTTAATCTTATAACCAATGGAATCAAAGGGATTCACTAAAGTAGTAGTAATATTTTTCAGGTGGGCTCCAATACGCTTTAAATAGCGGGCGTAGAGTACAATCGCTGCAGTTTTTGATTCTCCTCCAAAGGAGTGTTTTCCGCTTAAAGTCTGGTTTACCAGTTTATCCGATTTTCCTGTAACTTGTTCGTGGTACCCGGCGAACAAAGATTTGGCTATATCGGTATCCTGAGTATGTATGGCCTCAATAGTTTTATCGAAGCGGCTTTTTACCTCATTTTCTATAATGGCCAGATCTGCATTAATGTCTTCAGAAACAATCGTTTCCGGATAATTAATGGCCAGGTCCAGAATATTTTTACTATAATCTCCGATACGCTCAATATCGACCACCATATTAATTAATACAAGCCCGTTGGGAATGTCTGTTGTCGTATTAGCTACAGCATAATGGGTCATTACTTTTCGTCTGACTTCCTGTTGAAAAATATTTATTTCTCGATCTCTTTTTTTCAAAGCCTTGAGTGTTTCAATATTCTCTCCTTTACGTAAATATTTTATGGCCTGGTTAAAAATTTCCCGGGATAATTCCAGCATTTCAAATGACTGAGCCCAGGCCACAGAAAGAAGGTCTTCTGTTTTCCAGAGATTAATAAGGTCTTTAAATATTGACATGTTTACCTCACGATTAATATTAATGATATTGGAATTAGAAAAAAGACTACAACAATATAAACGATAGGTATGATTCTATTTTTAAGAGCCAGTTTGGCGAACCAGCGAGCCATTTTTATGGGAATAGTACGGATTGACTCCAAAGGCCAGATAATAATAATCCCAAAAATATTGAACAATAAATGTCCCAGCGCCACAGCCAGGGGAGCATGGGTACCAGTGACAAGACTGGCCAGCAGAGCAGTTATGGTTGTACCAATATTTGCGCCCAATGTATAGGGAAAAATCTGTTCCAATCTTAAAATACCGGCTCCGGCCAGGGGTATAACCAGAGAGGTGGTAATTGAACTGCTCTGGACTAAAACTGTAATAAATGCGCCGAACATCATGGCCCTGATCCAGGTTTTAAAAATGTGTGAATCAAAAAATGCTTCCAATTTGGCCATGACCAGACCGCGGATCAGGATTGTTAGAAACCTTAAGGAAATAAATAACATTATTAAAGCCAGTAAAATCAACGCCCAGTTACCAAGGTTAGAATCTTGAAACTGAAACAAATCTCTAATCCAGTCGACAACAGGTTTGGTTATCATTTTAAGAGGGCTTCTAAAAGTGATTGCATCTGTCCCGATAAGCAGACTGGCCAGCCAGTTAGCGCTATTACTCAAAAACCCTGTTGCCCATTGCAATGGAAATAGAATCAGGACACTAAATACATTAAAAAAATCATGTACTATAGAGGCGGAAAAAGCCCGGCGGAATTCATTTTTATTAATTATATGCCCCATGGCCACAATAGTATTAGTTATACTAGTGCCGATATTGGCTCCCATTATATATGGAATTGCAGCCGCCACCGCTGCATGTGGATCATCCCCGAAAGTTCCGGCGGCAACCAAACCCACAACTATGGATGTAGTTGTGGAAGAACTCTGGATTATACTGGTGGCTAAAATGCCAATAAATAATCCAATCAGCGGACCGGCGTTACTGCTTATGAGTTCTTCTGCAAAACCTCTGCCGATTCCCTTAAAAGCTGCGCCGATTAATCCAATGCTGATTAGAAAAAAATACAGTACAGATATAACCGCAAGGATTTTCAGGAAATTAATAAAACTCTGGTATGGTGCAGGTGACCGGTGTGGATTAAAATCATCAACCATTGCAGTAAAATTTAGATTTAATTGTTCATATTTACTATGTCAAAGAAATCCAATATTAAAGAAAATTTCTCGTATTTGAGAACCGGGTCAGGATTTATTCTAATTCCGCAAAGGTTTCCCTTTTTTGAGCATAAACCGAATTCTATCCTGTGAAAGAGTTTCGCCGGCCAGAGAAACAAATGCTTCACGTTCGATATCCAGCAGATATTGTTCCTCAACTTTTTTTATTAATCCGGCTTTGTCTCCGCCCGTTATAACAAAGGCCAGCTTCTTTCCGATTTTTTCATCATGTTCAGAAATTTTGCCCTGCGCTTTAAAACCTTTCAAAGCCATGGCCATGGCAGTTCGACCGCCGGCTCCGGGTAGTTTTAAATCATCACGATATTTTGGCGGAGTATAATCTTCTGCCAATTCGAGGGCTTTTTGCTTAGCAGTCCAGATTCTGAAATCATCATTAAGAACAATTGTATCAGTTTTGAGTAAATAACCAACAGCTTTGGCTTCTTCAGCGCTGGTCGCGACTTTAGCAAATCCAATAGTTTCAAACGCTTTCTGGGCAATTTGAAACGAATTAATTGTGCCCTTTCCTTTTGAATTTTCAAAAAGATTCAATAAAAGTCTTAAATTTCCGCCGGCACCGGGAATAAGTCCTACTCCAACTTCAACCGCTCCAATGTATAATTCTCCGGCGGCAACCCGGTGTGCTGCCGGCGCGATAAACTCGAAACCGCCGCCCAGAGTAAGGTTGAATGGTGCAGCCACAACAGGAGCTTTTGAAAATCTTATTCTCTGGGTTAAATCCTGAAAAATTTTAATAGTTTTTTCCAATCCGGACCAATCCTGAGTTTCACAAAATTGCAGAATCCCGGCCAGGTTGGCTCCGGCGCAAAAATTCTGCCCCTGGTGTCCCAATACGAGCGCTTTATATTTCCCCGCATCCAGAAAATCAAGACCGTCATTTATAATTTGGAGCATTGATCCATCGATCGGATTAAGAACCGGCTGAAGAATTGAATGATATTCTACATTCAGGATACCATCTCCCAGATCAATCAAACTCGCGCTCCAATCCCGTTTAACCAGATTGCCGCCCGATTTCAGCAGGTTGAGATTTAAGGATTTTTTGGGAAGAATCACGGGTTTTAATTTTCTGCCGGGTATATCAAAATAACTGCGACGCCCCCCTTCCAACTGATAGAATGATGTTTGTCCTGAGGCAAGCATGTCCAAAATCCATTTGGGTACTTTTCGTCCCTCCGTCTGCATTCTATTTACAGATTTTTCCAAACCCAGACAGTCCCAGGTTTCAAAAGGTCCCAATTCCCAGCCGAAACCCCATTTCATGGCCCTGTCTATGTTCACAATATCGCGGCTGATTTCCGGGATTCTATGGGCTGTATAAATTAATGTGCGGATCAGTATCTCCCAAAAAAATTTCCCTGCTTTATCGTCGCTATAAGCAAGGGCAGCTATTTTATCTCCCGTATTTTTACGATCATGAGCAAGGCGGTAACCGTCAAACCGGACTTTTTTCTGAGGTTTGTATTCACCTGTTTCCAGATCAATTGATAAAATTCCCTTTTCAGTTTTTTTATAAAATCCGGCTTTTGTTTTTTGTCCCAGACGTCCATCCTCAACGAGAAGTTTCAGTATGGGGGGTGTTTGGAATATTTGGCGTTCCTCATCATTTTCACCAAATTCGTAACTTGTCTGAGATACATGAGATAAAGTATCCAGACCCACTACATCAGAGGTCCGGAAAGTTGCGCTTTTGGGGCGCCCCACAATGGTGCCCGTAAGTTTGTCTACTTCTTCCACCGTTAGACCCATTTCAAGGGCTAGCTTAATGGTGGTCATAATGCCGAAAATACCAATTCTGTTGGCAATAAAATTGGGAGTATCCTGAGCGTGAACTATTCCCTTGCCTAGAACATTTTCGCCGAAATCTGCCAATGCATCATACACTTTATCATCAGTTTGGGGACCTTTTACCAATTCCAGCAGCCGCATATATCTGGGGGGATTGAAAAAGTGCGTGATCATGAAGCGTTTTTTGAAATGATCGGGCAGGACCGCGGTCAAATCAGCCAGAGACAATCCGGATGTATTTGAACTGATCATGGCTGATGATTTTAAATGCGGAACCGCATTTTTATACACCTTATGTTTGATATCCAACCGTTCGACCACGGCCTCAATTACCCAATCAACTGTTTTTAATTTTTCCAAATGCTCATCAAAATTGCAGGCTTCTATTGAGGCTGAATTCCCCGGCTTATAAAGTGGGGCCGGTTTTAATTTATTGAGTAAAGTTACTCCTTTTTCCGCCAATTCCTGATTAACGTCGAAAAGCAGGGAGGGGATACCTGCATTAGCCAGATGGCCAGCGATCTGGGCGCCCATTACACCGGCCCCTAGAACTGCAACTTTTTCAATTTTTTCGGACATATTATCCTCGTTGAACCTTTTTTTTTTATTAATTAAATTTTTCCCGGGTATTGGGCCTGATGAGCAAAAGATCAGGATCTTTTAATGATAGTAGATATGCCCTGCCCGCTGCCGATGCACATGGTAGCTAATCCCAGGTGAGTATCTTCCTGCTCCATTACATTGATCAGGGTAGTTATTATTCTGGCCCCGGAGCAGCCCAGGGGATGTCCCAGAGCAATGGCGCCACCATTTAAATTTATTTTACTCATATCCCAGCCGCCCTGGTTGATAACGTACAGGGATTGAGCGGCGAAAGCTTCGTTTAATTCGATAGTTTCCATATCTTCCATTTTAAGACCGGCTTTTTTTAATGCTTTTTCAGTGGCCGGCAGTGGTCCGGTACCCATGCGGGTCCAATCTACTCCTGCTATGGCCCGGCTGATAATTTCTGCGCGCGCCTTTAATTTCTTTTCATTTGCAAAAGTATCACTGCTGATCAAGATAGCCGCAGCACCGATGGAAATGGGACTGCTGGTGGCTGCAGTCACGGTGCCGCCCTCTAGGAAGGCCGGAGGTAAACTTTTTATTTTTTCCCGATCCGGTTCCCGGGGTCCTTCGTCCTTTTCTACCAGAAATTCTCCATTAACGTCGATGGGTATTATTTCGTTATCATACTTTCCGGCAGCTCGCGCTGCTAATGACTTTTCGTGGGATTTGATCGAAAAATCTTCTTGTTCCTGGCGAGAAATATGCCCGTCATTGGCCAGGTTTTCGGCTGTTTCACCCATGCCGATATAATATTCCTGTTCTGCCAGCTGAGGATGAAAATCAGGCGCAAATCCGCCCATAGGGACCGAAAACATATCTTCTACACCAACAGCAATGCCCACATCAATATCACCGCTTTCGATGGCAGTGCTTAACTGGTGCAGGGCATCCATGGCAGAACCGCAAAATCGATTAACAACTTTTCCCCCTGTTTCTTTCGGCAGCCCGGCCAAAATGGCTACAGAACGTCCAATAATCATTCCCTGGGGTCCTTCCGGGAATGCGCAGCCCACAACTACGTCTTCCACATCAGCGGGTTTTACGTCCGGATTTCGGGCTAATAGTCCTTTTACAACCTGGGCTGCAAGATCATCTGCCCGAATTCCAATCAGGTTTCCGTTTTTTACGCCGATAGGGGAGCGGACACAATCAATTATTACTGATTTAATGCTCATTATTTTCTCCTAAAATGGATAATCTTTTTTCGAGTAAAGATATTCTGCCAATTTTCTTTTAAGTCCAATGATATCCGTCGACAGTACCATGTTTCCCTGAAATTTTCTTAATTTTTCAATTACATCCGCGGTAGTTTTTCCACCGTATATACCGTTTACTGCCGTAAGAGATTTATTTAAAAGACGCAATACCATTTCTGCCGTATAAATTTTGGCCACAGCTGTTACAGCCTCAGCCTGTTTATCATTTTTTAAAATCTGAATGGCTCTTAAAACAGTACTTTCTGCAGTGTATATATCAGTGAAAATATCAGCCAGGATATCCGTTAATTGCTGTTCATGTTTTAAATCCTGTCCGAATTTACATAACGCTTCATTGAAAATGTATAAAGCCATCCGTTTTCCTATTTCTATGGTCCGGCATTCCTGCGGCAGTATCTCGGCTTTAAATTGAGATAAACCTTGTTCCATAAAACTGTCAATACCCCGGATTGCATCCCGGACGGGAATTTCTTCCATAAGCGCTTTTTTCATCATATAACCGGTTACGATCTGGCGGTTAATTTCGTTTGTCCCCTCCCAAATGCGATCTATGCGTGTATCCCTGTAAACTGAAGCCATGGGATATTCCTCGATAAACCCGTTTCCGCCCAGGACCTGGAGCGCAGAATCAATAATCTCCCCGGAGGATTCACTGCCGAATACTTTAACCATGGAAGCTTCAACAGCATAAGATTCCAGGGCTTCTCCCAATTTTATATAATAGTGTGGATCTGATTTATCAAGCTTGTTTATGGCCTCCTGTATAAGTCCAAGAGTTCTGTAAATCATGCTGTCAGATGCGAAAGTGCGTACTGCCATGTCAGAAAATTTTCCGATAATCGTATCGAAAAAGGCAATGGGCTGTCCAAACTGGCGCCTTTCCAGGGCATAATTAACTGCTACTTTAATAACCGCTTTACTCCCTCCCAAATCTGAGACAGCCAGTTTTATTCGTCCCATGTTTAAGGCATTAAAAGCGATGGTGGCGCCCTGGCCGACCTTAAATAAAAGATTTTCTACGGGTACTTTGGCCTCGTTGAAAATAAGTGAAGTCGTGGAGGATCCTTTCATACCCATTTTTTTTTCTTCTACTCCCACGCTAAAACCGGGCGTATCCCGGTCAACAATAAAACAGCTGAATTTATTTCCGTCTACTTGAGCAAAAACGCAATATACCTGAGCCCAGCCGCCATTGGTAATAAAGATTTTTTCTCCGTTTAATATATAATGTTTACCGTCTTCTGAAAGTATTGCTGTTGTTTTTCCGGAAAGAGCGTCTGAACCTGCAGTAGCTTCCGTAAGTCCATAAGCTCCGATATGTTCTCCGGTTACTAGTTTGGGCAAATATTTTTTCTTTTGCTCCCGCGTACCGAACCAAACAATGGGTAATGCTCCAATCCCTGTCTGCACCGACCAGGTCACAACAAAGGAAGCACAACCGCTGTGTGCCAGTGATTCGGCTACAATGGCAGTAGTTATTTTATCGAGATCCATACCGCCGTATTCTTCCGGCACATCAATGCCGAGCAGTCCCAATTCTCCCATTTCTCTGATTAGTTTAAGGCTTAAATCCTGATCAAATGCTTCTATGGCAGCTTTCTGCGGCCGGACTTTCTCAAGGGAAAATTCCTTAACCATTGCTTCGATTTCAAGATGTTCTTCGGAAAAATTTTCTCGTGTAAAAATTTTGGCAGTATCTATTGATTCTATTAGAAAACTACCCCCGGTTTGAGGATTCTGGGGTTTTTCCATTATTATTTCCTTAATGTTTTTTCACGATTCCAACCAAAATGAAATCTACTATTGTTTGAATATATTCCCTGGCAGTGACTCCGTGAGAATCAAAGAGGGTAAACCAGTTAATGGATTCTACACTCACCATTATGGAAAGAGCAGTAATTGAAATATCAAGATTTTTAAATTCCTTAGTCTTAACTCCGTATTTAACAATCTCCTGTACGAGGGAAAAAAAGGTACTGTGTACTTTCTGCAATTTTTTTTTGAAATCCGAATCTCTCTGGCTCATGGACCAGAATTCCGTCAGGGCAATAAAGGGTTCCGGATCTGCTTCGTATTGATCTATAAAAAAGGACAGGAGGTCTCGGAGCTGCTGGGAAGCGGAAGATTTTTCTTCGACAATATGATTTAGCGTTACGCTATAGCGCTGAACCCAAAAATTTATCAGATCCAGGTAAAGTTCTTTTTTGGAATTATAATACCAGTATATAGCTCCCTTACTCAAACCAGACACTTTAACAATATCATCCATGCGTGCCTGACTATATCCATTTTTGATGAGGACCTTCAAGGCCGCATCCATTATCTGGTTTTTTCGCTGATCTTGCTTTGATTGGGCCATATTATAAACCGACTGGTCGGTCTATATTACCATTTATTACTAATTTATTCAATGGTTTTTCAAACTAAATGCTCACTGAAAATGTGACCCATTACGGTCGCTTCGCTGCTTCGCCGCTCCGTTCGCTGTACGGCGAACGGGCGAGGGGGAACAGGTGCGGGTAAAAATTCGTAGAATTTTTTCCCTTCTGACCTTTTCTCTTTGCCAACTGATTTCTTATTTCTTCACTGCTAACTGCTAACTGCTAACTGATCACTCCTCACTGAAAAAATTCGTAGAATTTTTTCTTCCCTCTGATTTCTGCC
>JAZFSI010000053.1:0-2306 GCA_036446075.1 Fidelibacterota bacterium | reverse complement strand
TTCTTAATTCGATAATCATAGAGATCCTCCATATCTTTGTAAAGCTGAAACATCTGGAAAGTACCATGCCAGTGGGCATAATCCGGGGCGTTCATGGCAGCTCCCTGGCGTGCCCGTCTACCTGTATGATGCCATAAGTAGTACATGAGTTCTTGGAATGGATCCTTCCATGGGTCCTTTTTCAGAAGATTTTTGTCTGCCAGCCCTTTCTTCATCTTGACTGCGCCGGCCCATTGTTTGTTGTACAATTCATTCATGTTGTCCAAAGTTATCCTCTGTGCATCGGTATGGGTCGGACCATGGCAATTGGCACAGACCTTTCTCATCAGCTTATCACCCTTTACACCATCACCACGATCACCGCTACGAATAACACTCTTTTTATGCATCAAGTCCCATTTCAATCGTTCCTGAACGTTATGGGTAGTAGCAAGTTCACCGATACCGCTCATGTGACATGTTGCGCAGGTGGGGGCTGTATAATCACCTGGTTCCCAGGCATCCGGAGCGCTTTTATAATTCCATTCGTCGCCGTGGGAGAGGTATTGCTGTCCGTGCTTGCTCTCGAAATAGATCTCGATGTTCGGATGATCCGGTCCCAGGTGGCAGGCCCCGCAAGCTTCAGGTTTTCTGGAGTCGGCGATAGAAAACCTGTGTCTGGTGTGACATACTGTGCAGGTTCCTATGGCACCGTCAGGATATCGGGTGCCGACACCACCGGGCCAGGTTTCATTTATGGGTTTATTATCCGGGCCCATCTCTACCTGAGTGCCGTGGCACATTTGACAGCCGGCGGTCTTGGACACACGAACATAGGCCGGCTTTCCCTTAGGCGTTAATCCGGTAGAAAGGTCGAGTTTATCATTGTCCATAAATGCGCAGCCTTCAAATTGATACATCAATTTTTGCAACGCTCCCTTTTTTGGGTCCATAACTGCCGCACTGGCAAGCGCTGCGTGGCCGCTTTTCAGAAACTGTTCTACTTCCTGGGGATGACACCGGGAACATGTTTTTGAAGAAACCATGGGTGATATATAGATATCGGTACCCTTGAGACCTGCACACTGGTTTGCCATGGGTGATCTTTTTTCTACCACATGGCAGTCATAGCATGAGACCCCTGCGTGACTCATATTGCTATTCTTCCAGGATTCAACAGTACCGGGCATCTTTTTAGCATGGCATTCGATGCAATCCAATGCTTCCCTGGTAAAACCTCTTTTTATCACAAGTTCCTTTTGTCCCAAATTTGGATATTGTGTTTCTGCAAAAGCAATAGAAACCATTCCAAAAATGAGCAGCGTTAAACACATTATTCCAATTTTGCTGCGTGAATATTTCATGATACCCTCCTAAGAATTAAAAATGATTATTTTATTCCTTATTATTATAATATTTATGTGCCCTTTTTAAAATATTTATTAGCAGCTTCAATCATATTCTTATGCCCTACACGTGGATGGCACTCTGCACATCTTTTATTAGTATCACCTCGTAAATAAGCACGATGGGCAATAAAACCGCCGGAAGATATTCCGGGCGGAGTTAAAACGTGATGGCAATGCCGACAAGCATTGTCAAAGGTGAATTTCAAACGGTTCCTATCTGCAGCACCGGCCCAATCGTAATTTTCTGCATCAATATAAAGATTGTGTATTAAATCGCTCGTACCGGTTATGGCCTTAACCGTGAAAAACTCAAAGAAATCACCATGGGGCAGATGACAATCAATACACTGTGCTGCAAATCCCTGGGGGTTCTTACCGCCATGGACCGCCTCCTGCCATGATGTCCTGAAAGGTGTCATAATATGGCAACTTACACAAAAGGTATCTTTATTGGTGGTTTCAATCATAAAACCGGATGCCAGCACCATCACTATTGTTAAAATAACTCCAACAATCAATCCAACCAATAAGGTAAAGTTATTGCGAATCCATAAGGCCAATTTATCGGCGAACTTTTGTGGCTTATCCGGAGATGTCATTTTATCAACTCCTTATTAGCAAAGGATTTATATCTTAGCTATGGGCAAACTAAATTGGATTTCTAATATTAGTATTATTTTCTACCAAAAAGGTGATAAAAGTCAAGCAACAAATATGTAAAAGTTGTAACAAATGAGTTTAAATCGTTTTGCTTATTTTGTTTACATCGTATATGGAATATAGTTAGAGCTTCCGATTTAAAGTGCGATGTGTATGGAAATCAATAAAAAAGTGCTATGAAGCTGTTTTACCTTGGCCGGTATTCATGGCTGGAGAGAGGTTAAAATAATCTAATAAAAAATCAGATACACCTTTAAT
>JAZFSI010000052.1:0-2603 GCA_036446075.1 Fidelibacterota bacterium | reverse complement strand
TGATTCTTCACGCGCTTCCGTAAGAGCAACTTCCAGTAAATCCGGGTTTCCTTCAGCATGTCCGCCTAATTGAAGCCAACGGTCTAATTGGCGATGATGCGTCATCAGTACAGCGCTTTTCCTTCTGTCCAGCACCCAGGCTGAACCTGTAAAATGTCCCTTCCAGTTATTACGTTCAAAACAGTTCTCATCATTATTTAAAAAAGAAATAACAGAATGAACTGTTTCCTTTTCTTCCGGGAATCTCTGCCCGTAAGAAAATAAAAGATTTCTTAAGCGGGAGCGTTTCATCAGGAGCGCCGCTTCATGGTAGGATCAAGGGCATCCCGGAGACCGTCTCCCAAAAGATTAAAACCCAAAACTGTCATGGCAATCACTATTCCGGGAATAGTGGCGATCCAGGGAGCCATACGCAAAAAGTCCTTGCCGCTGTTTATCATAGCGCCCCAGGAGGCAGTCGGCGGCTGTGCTCCCAGCCCCAAGAATGAAAGACTGGCCTCGGCCATAATGGCACCGGCAATTCCCAGAGTATAGGTAACAATAACAGGTGCGAGACAATTAGGAACGATATGTTTCCAGAGAATTCGGCTGGGGCTGAAGCCCAATGCTTTTGCAGCCTGAATAAATTCTTTTTCTTTGGTAACCGCAACCTGGCCGCGCATCAGGCGGGCCATGCCCGGCCATGTTACCAGGCCGATAGCTGTAAAAACAACCAGCAGGCTGGGTTCAAAAGCGGCTGTAATGGCAATTAGAAATAACAGGGTCGGGAAACCAAACATTATGTCGGCAAAACGCATTATAATTATTTCCCACCAGCCTCCATTATATCCTGCCAGAGCACCTAAAATCAGACCCACCAGCAGTGAGATCGTGCTGGCGCTGAACCCTACCAACAGGGATATTCTGGCGCCGTATAAGATGCGGGAATAAATGTCCCGGCCAAAATGATCCGTACCCAGCCAATAACGGTAGGACTGATGCCACTCATTCCCCCTTAAAAGCTGCGAGCGGTTAATGGTGTGCTTTCGTCCAAATTGATCTGTAATTTGTATTTCCCGCTCGAATTCTTCAAATTTTTTAACTGCAATTCTCTGTTCCGGCAAGGTCGGTTCAATTTTGTAAATGATTACATCGCCTCGAAAGCCGGGACCCTGGTTTCTGAATTCTAAAACCTGGGTATTGGGATTCTGTGGCGCCAGCCAGGGTGCAAATAAACCTGCCAGCAATACCAAAATAATTAAACCCAGACCCAGCATGGCAGCCCTGTCTGCCCGAAGTCTCAGCCAGGCCGTGCCCCACAGAGAATGAAATTCAGGCATTTTTGCGTCCCGTTCTTATGCGGGGATCTATGAGACCATAGAGCAGGTCCACTAATAAATTTGCCAGGATGAATATTATGGCCATAAATAATACAGTCCCCTGAATAACAGGAAAATCACGCTTTAAGATTGCCTCGAGGGCAAAGCGGCCAATCCCGGGCCATCCAAAGATGGATTCTGTAAGTACGGCGCCGGACAGGTAGGATCCAAAATCTGTTCCGATTACAGTTATGATGGGAACCAGAGTATTGGGAAGGGCATGTTTTAATACTACCATCCATTCCGGCAGGCCCTTGGCTCTGGCAGTACGAATATAGTCCTGATTCATTACTTCCAGCATGGTTGCTCTGGTCAGGCGCGCCAGATAGGCGGCAGAACGAGTTCCTAAGGCCAGAGCCGGTAAAATTAGATATTTAAGACCCCCGTAACCAGTTGGCGGCAGCCATTTAAGCCAGACACCAAATATCAGCATCAGCATCAGCCCCACCCAGAATACAGGAGCAGATATGCCCGCCAGGGCCAGAATCATGGAACCCTTATCCAATAATGAACCGGGTTTTAAGGAAGAAATAATACCTATTGTTACCCCAAAAACAATGGCAATCAGCATGGCTCCCAAAGCCAGGATCATTGTATTTGGAAATTTCAAGGCAATTTCTGAGGCCACGGACCGACCGGTGATAAATGATTTTCCCAGATCTCCCCGTAAAACATTTGAAAGGTAGCGTATAAATTGCAGGGGCATGGGATCGTCCAGATGTAATTCTGAACGTAGACGCGTTACGGTTTCTTCATCAAAGCGCTCACCAACCATAGACATAACCGGATCGCCGGGTATAATATACATTAGAATGAAAGTGATGGTGATGACTCCCAGTATAACCGGAATTGTTTGTAGTACCCTGCCTAATAGATATTTCCACATTAGGCTTCTCGTTCCAGTTTCCGTATATCTAAATATTTTTCAGCGTTGAAAATTAATTTGGGTGTATAGTCTTCAATCCAGGGCTGAACCACAACATGCGTGCGCTTATGCCACAGAAAAACCCAGGGTGCTTCCTCAAAAATAAACCGATTGGTCAAAGAAATTAAATTCCGGCGATCCGAACCCGCAGGTGTTGTCTGCACAAGTGTTATTAAACTGTCAGCCCGGCTGCTGTTATAACGATTTCTTTTTTGTTCAGATTCAATTGAGTTAAAAAGCGGAAATAGAAAATTTTCCGGATCAGGATAATCAGCCTGCCAATTTAAATAATACATATCCGGCTTGCCCTCTCTAACGGC
>JAZFSI010000051.1:0-2171 GCA_036446075.1 Fidelibacterota bacterium | reverse complement strand
TTGGATAAAAAAGTTGCCTATAAGACCAGGGACGGCTCTGTATTTTTTGCTCTGGCTCGTTTCCCCGCTTACGGTAAGCTGGCCCGCATAGATGCAAAACAGCGCTCAACCTCCCGAGTAGAATCTGATGATTATGATTTAGAAAATCCCCGGGATTTTGCACTTTGGAAAGCTTGGAAAAAAGAAGATGGTCCTGTATACTGGGATTCACCCTGGGGGCGGGGCCGGCCGGGATGGCATTTGGAATGCAGCGCCATGTCCATTAAATACCTGGGAAATCATTTCGATATTCATTGCGGCGGAATCGATAATTTGTTTCCCCATCACGAAAATGAAATCGCCCAATCCGAATCTGCAACAGGAGAACCATTCGTGAATGTATGGCTCCATTCTGAACATCTTATGGTAGAAGACGGGAAAATGAGCAAATCACTGCAAAATTTCTATAAAATTGAGGACCTGCTTGAAACCGGTTTTACCCCTGAAACTATTCGATACATATTGCTAAGCGCCCATTACAGGAAAAAGCTGATTTTTTCAAAGACGAAAAACCATGAAGCTTCCAGGGCCATTAAAAGAATAACTGAATTAAAAATACGCCTGGAAGAAATTTCCGAATCAAAATTAATACAAGATTATCCGCAGCATTATGGGGCATTTGTGCAGGCACTTGAAGATGATCTGAACACACCTAAAGCTCTGGCTCAGTTTTTTGATTGGATCCGGAAAACTAATCTGACTATTGATTTAAATAAATTGAGCCCGGCCGCAGCAGAGCGGGGATTAAACTTTATTCTGGCCTTTAATTCCGTTTTTGATATTTTGCCCAAGGACGAGAACATACCCGAATCAATTTTAAATCTGATCAAAGAGCGCGAAAAGGCTCGTAAAAATAAGGATTGGAGCAAATCTGATGAAATACGGGATGAATTATATAAAAAAGGCTGGACTGTAAAAGATAGCTCTGAGGGCAGTACGGTCCGGAAGATATAAAGAAAGTTAGAAGTTACCAGTGAGGAGTGAGTAGTTAAGAAAGAAGTCAGAAGGGAAAGTTACGAGTTACGTGTGAGCAGTTAGAAGTGGAAAAAAGAAATCCCCGTACGATCAAGTCCTTCCTTACAAGACAGGCGGGTGCCTGTTACGGAAAATCTACGATTTTCCCTAACTTTTCACAGAAAAATCTTTGATTTTTCAACTGCCGGAATAAATGTTTATTTTATTACAAAAAGAATTGTGACTAAAATATAATTTATCTAAATTTCAAGGCTATATTCGGAATTCTCAAAACATAGTGAGTAACATGTTTGTACAAGAACTGTACCAATCAGAACAGGTTTGGGGGCTGATCCAGTGAAATTCAAGTCCAATTACCTGCCTGGAATTAAGGGGTATGGGAAGCAGTAGAATCTAAACTCTGCAAAGAATGACCGACTTGGTGACGTGACAATTTATTTCTGCAATAAACGCAAGACCTGGCTGCGTTAATGCAGGCTTGCCGCAGCACTAGTTTTGCCGGTGTAGCTCAGCTGGCCAGAGCGCCTCATTTGTAATGAGGATGTCGGGGGTTCGAATCCCTCCACCGGCTCATCTCGGTTAAGGCCGGATATTTACTACGATTATTTTTTAGTAAATCTGGGGAGATGGCCGAGTGGTTAAAGGCAGCAGACTGTAAATCTGCCGACGAATGTCTACGGAGGTTCGAATCCTTCTCTCCCCACAGTGCGGGTGTAGCTTAGTGGTAAAGCACGGGCCTTCCAAGCCTGGTACGTGAGTCCGATTCTCATCACCCGCTCGGATGGTTTGGTTTGGGATTGGGGACGAAACCCCAGGTTGTGCCTACGTAGCTCAGTCGGTAGAGCACTTCCTTGGTAAGGAAGAGGTCACCGGTTCAAATCCGGTCGTAGGCTCTCTTCGAACAGGAAAGAATGAACTTGGTTAATTAGGAGGCGATGTTATGGCTAAAGAAAAATTTGAACGCACGAAACCCCATGTAAACATAGGTACCATAGGCC
Organism: Fidelibacterota bacterium; assembly: GCA_036446075.1. Taxonomy (GTDB): domain Bacteria; phylum Fidelibacterota; class Marinisomatia; order Marinisomatales; family TCS55; genus JAZFSI01. The sequence goes on along the minus strand of JAZFSI010000051.1, from coordinate 159 downwards.
ATGTTGATCATGGTAAAACGACCTTAACGGCGGCCATCACATTATTGCAGAGCGCCAAGGGTCTTTCTGAGGTACGGTCATTTGACAGTATTGACAATGCTCCTGAGGAGCGTGAGCGAGGGATAACGATACAGACAGCGCACGTAGAATATGAGACGG
>JAZFSI010000050.1:0-2685 GCA_036446075.1 Fidelibacterota bacterium | reverse complement strand
AATCAGCAAAAAGCATATATGTGGGCCTTATCTTATACATATCTTCTTGAACAGTTACGCTGATAATTAGAGCAGATATAATGGTCAATAAATTTTGATATTCCAATCCGGGAATTAACATCATTTCTAATATTTCTGACCAGTGACTTCCCAATTAAAGCCCTTTATAGGCTTGCACTTAAATTGATAATCCTGATATATTATGAACCTATCAGAATATATTAATAGTCGAATATCCTAAATATTACTTAATCCAGCTTTATGTCTCTTATCGAAAATAAATTTAAAATAAACGCAACCCTGGAACAAGCCTTTGATTTATCTAGAAGCATCGATTTTCATATGTTCTCCCAAAGTGACCATAAGGAAGTCGCTATCAATGGTATAACCTCAGGATTAATCAACCTGGGAGAGGAAGTTACCTGGAGGGCAAAGCATTTTGGGGTTTCCCAACTGCTTACAGCCAGAATTACTATGTTTGACAGACCTAATCATTTTAGAGACACCATGGTCAGAGGCGCTTTTAAATGGTTCGAACACGATCATTACTTCCAAACTTCCGGAGATAAGATTTTGGTAATTGATAGATTTGAATATGAATCTCCATATTCTATATTTGGAAAAATTTTTGATGTAATTGCTTTAAAGCGACATATGCAGGATTTTTTTTGGAATCGAAATATGCTCCTGAAAGAAGTTCTTGAAGATGGAAGATGGAAAGAATTTATTAAATCCTGAATGTCAGGATCAGAAATCAATATTTTATTGATAAACAAATCGGACCAGAAGTAAATGTCAATGAATCCAACAAATATTGATTCTGAATCAATCAAACTGAAGGATAACTCCAAAATAGCTGTAATTGGGGCCGGTCCTGCCGGCACTTTTTTTAGTTATTTTTGTCTAGAACTAGCCCGGCGGGATGGTTTAAAAATCGAACTGGATATATATGAATCAAAAGATTTTTCTGTATGCGGACCCAAGGGCTGCAATCATTGCGGTGGTATTGTTTCTGAATCACTGGTACAAATCTTATCAACCGAAGGTATCAATATCCCTTCAAAAGTTATTCGGAGGGGTATTAATTCCTATGTAATGCATATGGATGTGGGCAGTATAAAAATCGAAACACCGCTTCAGGAAAAACGGATAGCAGCCATGTACAGAGGTGCCGGACCCCGGGGTTCTCAACAAGTTGACTGGGGTAGCTTTGACGGATTTTTGCAAGACCTGAGCATTTCCAAAGGCGCCAATCAAATCAATGAAAGAGTGACCGAGATTGATTTCGGCGCAGAACTCCCCGTAATTAAGACCAGAAACGGTGAAGCCCGTCAATACGATTTAGTCGTAGGAGCTACTGGATTGCAAGGAAAATCTATTAATTTATACGAACAAATCAATTTTGGATTTAAAGCCCCTGAAGCCACAAAAACATTTATTTGTGAATTTTTATTGGGTAAGAAAAAGGTTGAAGAATATTTTGGTCAATCAATGCACGTCTTTCTACTTAATCTGCCCCGACTTCAATTTGGTGCTTTAATACCAAAAGGTGAATATGTGACCCTGGTTTTACTGGGTGAAAATATTGATAATGATCTTGTCAAGGCCTTCATGAATCACCAGAATGTAATTGAAAGGTTCCCGGAAGGATGGGATTTAATTAAAGGCTATCCTTGCCAGTGCTTCCCTCAAATTAATATAAAAGGTGCTGTGCACCCCTATGCTGACCGCCTGGTTCTAGTAGGAGATTGCGCCGTGTCAAAGCTTTATAAAAATGGCATCGGCGCAGCCTATATGACTGGCAAAGCAGCCGCAAAAACTGTTGTGTTACACGGCATCGGTCAAAATGATTTTGAGCAATATTATTATCCCACTTGTAAATCGCTAAATTTAGATAATGGAATTGGAAAATTTATTTTCGGTGTAACCCATTTTATTCAAAAAAGGAATTTTCTTAAGCGTGGTGTTTTAAAAATGGTGGAAATGGAAAATACAAAATCCGGCAATAAACGTTTGATGAGTACTGTTTTGTGGGATGCGTTTACCGGCAGTGCCCCTTATCGGGAGATATTTTTTAGAACTTTACAGCCAAGATTTTGGGGTGTCTTTATCTGGAAAATATTGTTAAGCTTAATCCCCTTCACAAAATCTAAAATTGGCCGGGATTACCTGGTTTCATCAGATGACCTTGGCCAACTTTATCGGGACGGCGAAAAGATCATTACCCAGGGGGAAAAGGGTGATTCTTTTTATGTAATTCAATCCGGGAAAGTTGAAGTGGTGCAGGAAAAAGACGGACGGGAAATCAAGGTCGCTGAGCTTGGAGAACAAGAATTTTTTGGTGAAATGGCCATTTTTGAAAAGGATTTACGATCAAGCACCGTCAGAGCCCTAGGGGAGACACGTATATTGACGGTGGATTATAAAACCCTTCTGCGAACTATCAATAGTGATCCAACGCTCGCTTTCAGACTGATCCAGAAAATGTCTGCTCGAATTAGGAACATGGATAATTTAGTTTCCCGGGTTATGGTCAATGAAAGACGAAATTGGTTGGATCGACCCGAGCGGAATGGAGGAAAATAATTAAATATAATCCTCCGGGGTCAAATTTATATTACCTCAATAATAAAATTTTATTGACCCTTATATCCTGACCAAAATCAGCTCGTACGAAATATACTC
>JAZFSI010000049.1:0-13890 GCA_036446075.1 Fidelibacterota bacterium | reverse complement strand
ATAATTATTAATATTGAAGAAGCGGAATTGAAGGATGAAATCACTGATGTTTTAGTACCTGCTGAAAATATAGTTGAAATGAAAGATGGAAAAAAGAAAATCAAAAACAAAGTTTTCTTTCCAGGATATATATTAATCAAAATGAATTTAAATAACAAAACACGCTATCTGGTGGAAAACATAAACGGAGTGCTGAGTTTCGTCGGTCCCAAGGGTGCACCCCAGATCGTAAAAGCGGAAGAAATGATCCGTATCTTAGGCGAGGTGGAAGGCCGGGACGGTAAAGAAGTTTTATCGGTACCTTATAGAGTTGGTGATTCAGTCAAGGTTACGGACGGCCCTTTCATGGATTTTTCCGGTTTTGTGCAGGATGTCAGTAAGGAAAAACAGAAAATCAAGGTATCTGTGTCAATTTTTGGACGCCCTACCCCCATTGAATTGGATTTTCTGCAAGTGGAATTAGAAAAGTAGGAAAAGAAGATGGCAAAGAAAGTAACCAGTTATATTAAACTTCAAATTCCAGCGGGTAAGGCAAATCCTGCTCCTCCGGTGGGTCCCGCCCTGGGACAGCACGGAGTTAATATTATGGAATTCTGCAAGGCATTCAATGCCTCTACTCAAGATCAGCCGGGTATGATTATCCCTGTGGTGATTACCGTTTATGCCGATCGTAGTTTTTCTTATATAACCAAAACTCCTCCTGCGGCTGTTCTGCTTAAGAAAAAGGCCGGACTTGAAAAGGGATCCGGTGAACCCAACAGAGAGAAGGTCGGTACAGTTACTGAAAGGGATCTGAAGGACATTGCAGAAACAAAAATGAATGATTTAAACGCCAATACGGTTGAACAGGCTGTGGAAATGATCCGGGGCACTGCGCGCAGTATGGGGATTGAAATATCGGGCTGAAAATGAAATTTACAAAAAATAAAAAAGATTTATTGAAAACACTGGACCGCCGGCAGGAATATGCCCTTGAAGACGGCGTAATATTAATGAAAAAACTCAAATACGCAAAATTTGATGAATCAGTAGAAATTACCTTTAATCTGGATGTTGATCCCCGTCATGCCGATCAAAATATTCGAGTTACTACGGCCTTGCCTGAAGGCACCGGAAAAACTGTTAAGGTTTTAGTACTGACTTCGGGACCGAAAGAAAAGGAGGCTCAAGATGCGGGAGCTGACTATGTGGGTAATAAAGATTATTTAGAAAAGATTAAATCAGGGTGGGCCGACGTAAATAAAATTATTGCTACACCCGACATGATGTCCGAATTAGGGAAACTGGGAAAAATTTTAGGACCCAAGGGTCTCATGCCGAATCCCAAAAGTGGAACAGTAACAATGGATGTGGCCCGGGCGGTAAAAGAATTTAAAAGCGGGAAAATTGAATTGAGGGTTGATAAAACCGGGATTGTGCATGCTATCTGTGGAAAAGTATCATTTGAGAATAAAGCTTTAATCACAAATATTAAGGCAATTTTTGAAACCATCATTAAGGTCAGGCCGGCTTCTGTAAAGGGACAATATTTGAAAAAAGTGACCCTTTCATCCTCAATGGGACCTGGGATAAAATTAGACCAATCAACTTTAAGGTAGTTAAATGCCCAACGAAAAAAATATTCAAAGTGTAGAAAGATTAACCGATGTTATGGGGAAGGCCAAAGCTATTTACATCACAGATTATCTTGGCTTAAACGTCGAGGATATCACTGAACTCAGAAATTTATTTTACCGGGAAAGTGTTGATTTTCTGGTGGCCAAAAATACACTGCTTAAAATTGCTGCGAAAAATAATCAAATTGAAGGACTGGATGAATTTTTAAATGGACCTACTGCAATGGCAATTTCTTACGAAGATCCTGTCAGTCCGGCCAAGATAATAAAAAAATTCGCACAGAATCGCACGCTGCCGCAGGTAAAAGGTATTTTATTTGAAGGAGAAGTTCTGGCAGGAACGGAATTTAACCGCATTGCAGACCTACTCAACAAGGAGCAATTATTAGCTCAACTGGCAGCCTTGCTCAAATCGCCCCTGACCAAGCTGGCAATGACTTTAAAAGCCCCCATGACAAACCTGGGATACGCCTTAAACAGCATCAAAGAAAACAAATCTTAATAAATATAATAAGGAAAAGAAAATGGCTGTAATAAAGAGAACCGATGTGTTATCATATCTTGAAAATGCCAATATGGTTGAAATTTCTGAACTAATCAGCGAAATTGAAGAAAAATTCGGTGTATCAGCAGCTGCCCCTGTCGCAGCTGCAGCTGCTCCTGCAGGAGCTGAAGCCGCAGCTGAAGAAAAAGATGAATTCGATGTAGTTATTACTGCCGCGGGCCAATCTAAAATCAGCGTAATAAAAGCCGTACGGACGATCACGAGTCTGGGACTAAAAGAAGCCAAGGAATTGGTTGATTCTGCTCCTAAAGCGATCAAAGAAGGTGTTTCCAAAGCAGAAGCAGAAGAAATAAAAGCTCAACTGGAAGAAGCCGGCGCAAGCATTGAACTTAAATAACAGGGATATTACAATCCCGGCACCGTTCTATATTTTTGCTGAATCTACCTTTATAAAGGAGGCTTAATTGGGAGCCAATACACATCAGACCAGGGAACGCAAGTCGTTCGCAAAAATCACTTCTAAGGTTGAAATACCTGATCTTTTATCTGTTCAAATTGATGCTTTTCAGGATTTTATTCAGGAACATGTTCCTGAGAATGAAAGAGTATTAATAGGACTGGAAGAAGTATTCCAGAAATTCTTTCCTATTGAGGATTCTCATCGGAACTATATTCTGGTATACAAAAGTTACTTTCTGGGTCTTTCAAAATATTCCCCTAATGAATGTATTGATCGGGGCGTGACATTTTCGGTGCCTTTAAAAGTACGTTTAGTGCTGCACATTACCGATGAAGAAGACCGCAGTAAATATGCTCAAAGCATTGAGCAGGAAGTTTATTTCGGAAATATTCCTTACATGACCGAGAAGGGCACTTTTATTATTAACGGTGCCGAGCGTGTCGTAGTCTCACAGCTGCAGCGGTCTCCCGGTGTATTTTTTGATGAATCAATTCACGCTAACGGTACTAAGCTTTTTCAGGCCAGGATTATTCCGTCGAGAGGATCCTGGATTGATTTTACTTCGGATATTAACGACTGCATATTCGCCATTATAGATCGTCGGCGAAAATTTCCCGTGACCATGCTTTTAAGAGCATTGGGTTATTCTACCAATGCTGATATTTTTAAAGCATTTAACTGTATCACTACTTTAAATCTTAAAAGCAGAAAAGCTCAGGAATCAATCGGTTCGCTTATTATTGAAGACGTTATTGACAAACAAACCGGTGAAATCTTTTTTGAAGGCGGCAGCGAAGTTACCAAGGAAGTAATTACAGCCCTTAAAGCAGCTAAAATCAAGTCTGTTGAGGTGGTAAACACCAATAAAAATTTCCATGCCATGATGTTGAACAATACCATGCATAAGGATCCTTCCAAGAACACGGAAGAAGCTTTGAGTATTGTTTATCAGCTTATTCGTTCCGGTGAGCCGCCCAATCTGGAAACGGCCCAGAAATTTATTGAACGTATTTTCTTCAGTCCTAAGAAATACGATCTTGGTGAGGTCGGGCGTTACCGTCTCAACCAGCAATTCAATTTAAAGGTACCTGTGGAAGATACTGTTTTAACCATGGATGATATCCTGACAGTAATTTCTTATCTCGTAGACATGCGCATTGGTGAACGGGGAACCGATGATATTGATCATCTGGGTAACCGGCGCGTAAAGTCCGTAGGAGAGCAGCTTACCAATCAATTTTCTGTGGCCCTAAGCCGTATGCTGCGCACAATTTATGAGCGCATGAATTTAAGGGAACAGGAAAGTATAACTCCCCAGGATTTGATTAATTCCAGGGTAGTGACAACAGTTATCAACACTTTCTTCGGCACCAGCCAATTGTCTCAATTCGGGGATCAGACCAATCCCTTGGCGGAAGTCACTCATAAGCGGCGGATATCCGCCCTGGGACCGGGCGGTTTAACCCGGGAACGGGCTGGGTTTGAAGTTCGTGATGTTCATTATACGCATTATGGACGCTTGTGCCCGATTGAAACTCCCGAAGGTCCCAATATTGGTTTAATATCATCCCTGGCATTGCTGGCAACAGTCAACAAGCATGGATTTATTGAAGCTCCCTACAGAGTAGTAACCAATAAAAACGGGAATGCCTACGCTTCGAACAAAATTAAATATTTATCCGCCGATGATGAAGATCGAGTAATGATTGCTCAATCAAATGAAGAATTGGATCAGGATAGAAGACTTGTAAGTGAAAATATAAGAGCACGTATTCACGGTGACTTTCCCATGGTAACTCCGGACCAGGTAGCTTTTATGGATGTAGGTCCCAATCAAATATTGAGTGTTGCAGCGGCTTTAATTCCATTTCTTGAACATGATGATGCCAACAGAGCTTTAATGGGTTCAAACATGCAGCGGCAATCCGTTCCATTGATGAGACCCGCTGCTCCTATAGTCGGCACGGGAATGGAGTCCAAGGTTGCCAAAGATTCACGTGCTGCCGTGGTTTCTCCCGCTGACGGCCGGGTGGTTTTTGTTGATGCTGAGCGGGTAGTTATTAAAAGCAGTGAAATTCCAGACAGTTTAAGCCTTACAAAAGGCGGAAATCTGGTTGAAATAAAATTAAGGAAATATCACCGCAGCAATCAGAATACGAGCCAAAATCAAAGACCCCTTGTAAGAGCTGGTCAAATCGTAAAAAAGGGCACTGTTATAATTGACGGCGCTTCTACGGAAAACGGGCGTCTGGCCCTGGGGCAAAATGTAAAAGTGGCCTTTATGCCCTGGCGCGGATACAATTTTGAGGATGCAATCGTTATCAGTGAACGCTTGGTTAAAAATGATGCTTTCTCCAGTATCCACGTAAACGAGGTAGAACTGGAAGTCCGGGACACCAAACGCGGCGAGGAAGAACTCACAGCAGAAATTCCAAATGTAAGTGAGGAATCAACAAAAGATCTGGACGAGAACGGTATTGTTCGGATTGGCGCTAAAGTAAAAGACGGCAGTATTCTGGTCGGCAAGGTGACGCCCAAAGGCGAAACGGATCCTTCTCCTGAAGAAAAACTATTAAGAGCTATTTTTGGAGAAAAAGCCGGCGAAGTAAAAGACGCTTCCAAGAAGGCTTCCCCTGGAATCAAGGGTGTAGTAATCAACACTAAATTATTCGGCAAGCGCAGCAAATCTGCCCGTGCCGAGGAAAAGAAAAATATCCAGGTAATTCAAAAAGAATCAGTGGAACGCAAGAAAGATCTTAAAACTAAGCGTGATGCAAAATTGATGGAATTACTGAAAGATCAAGTTTCAGACGGAATCAGAGATATTTCATCCGGACGGACTCTGATTAAAAAAGGTACAAACCTGACCGCTAAAAGATTGGCAACCTATAATTTAGAACGATTTGCCCAGGATGCTACCTGGGTTGAGGATAAAAAAGCCTGGAAAAAAATCAAATCCGTATGGCGGTCATACAATAAAGAATGGCGGGAAATTGAAGAAATTCTAGAAAGAGAAATATTTAAGCTAAGAGTCGGCGATGATCTTCAGCCGGGAATTTTAAAGCTGGCAAAAGTTTATGTTGCCAACAAGCGCAAAGTGCAGGTTGGTGATAAAATGGCGGGCCGGCACGGAAATAAGGGTGTTGTAGCCATAATTGTACCCGAAGAGGACATGCCCTTCAGCGAGGAAGGTACGCCGGTTGATATAATATTGAATCCCATGGGTGTTCCTTCGCGGATGAATCTGGGTCAGCTTTATGAAACAATGTTAGGCTGGGCCGGTGAAACTCTGGGTGTAACTTATGAAACTCCTGTTTTTAACGGCGCTGAACCCAGAGAAGTTGATGAGGAGCTGAAAAAAGCAAAATTACCAGTATCCGGGAAAATTACACTGATAGACGGCCGTACAGGAGATCCCTTCGACAATCCCATCACTGTTGGCAATATTTACATGATGAAATTGAGCCATATGGTTGACGATAAAATGCACGCCAGGTCCACTGGCCCCTATTCGCTGGTAACACAACAGCCTTTAGGCGGAAAAGCACAATTTGGCGGGCAGCGGTTTGGAGAAATGGAATGCTGGGCTCTGGAAGCTTACGGAGCAGCTCATACTCTGCAGGAGATTTTAACAGTTAAATCTGACGATGTGGATGGGCGGTCTAAAGTGTATAATGCCATTGTAAAGGGTGAAGCACTGCCTGCGTTTGGAGTACCGGAATCATTTAGTGTCCTGTTAAAAGAATTGCAGGGACTTGCCATAGATATAGAATTAGACTGAGGGAGAAATAAATTGACATACATTCAATCAACAAAAGTCGATACATCCAAAAAATTCAGTTCAATCACGATTGGATTGTCTTCGCCAGAAATGATATTGGCAAAATCGTATGGAGAAATTTTAAAACCGGAAACGATTAATTACCGGTCTTTCAAACCGGAAAAAGATGGACTTTTTTGCGAGAAAATATTCGGTCCCGTGAAAGATTATGAATGCCATTGCGGAAAATATAAGGGTATTCGGTATCGCGGAATCATATGCGATCGCTGCGGCGTAGAAGTTACCAGAAAAAAAGTTCGCCGGGACAGAATTGGTCATATAACTCTGGCTGTTCCTGTAGTCCATATCTGGTATTTACGCTCCATTCCAAGCAAGCTCAGCTATTTGCTGGGATTGAGTACCAAAGATCTGGAAAAAGTTATCTATTATGAGAAATTTATTATAGTTGAGCCGGGAAAAAGTGATAGAAAATCACTTGAGCTGATTGATGAAAAAGAGTACATGGAATTGGAAACTCTCTATGGATTCGATGCTGTCAGCGAGGAAGAAAGAGATAATGAAGATTATTTCTATGCTACCATGGGCGGAGAGGCCATGAAAGAAACTTTGTCCAGGATCAATTTGGTTCAACTAAGAAAAAATCTGGAAGATATTTTTCATAATTCCCGCTCAAAACAAAAACAGGAAGATGCTTTAAAGCGTCTCAGGGTGGTCAAATCATTTTTAGCTAACGGCCTTCAAAAAAAGGTCAACCGGCCGGAATGGATGATTGTTTCCATTCTACCCGTGATCCCTCCGGAATTGAGACCGCTTGTTCCTTTGGACGGCGGTCGTTTTGCAGCCAGCGATCTGAATGATTTATACCGTCGTATAATTATCCGGAATAATCGCTTAAAGCAGCTTATGGAAATAAAAGCTCCCGATGTAATCCTGCGCAATGAAAAACGCATGCTCCAGGAATCGGTTGATGCTCTATTTGATAACAGCCGCAGGAAAACTGCTATTCGCAGCGGTACCCGCAGACCTCTTAAATCAATTTCCGATATGCTAAGAGGGAAAACCGGTCGATTTCGTCAGAATCTTTTGGGAAAAAGAGTTGATTATTCCGGGCGATCCGTAATTGTTGTCGGGCCTGAACTAAAACTCCATGAATGCGGCCTCCCGCGTGACATGGGCCTGGAATTATTTAAACCCCATATGATTAATGCTCTCATGAGCCGGGGTTATGCCATGACGCCGCGCGCGGCAAAAATAATGATCGAAACAAAAGATCCGGTCGTTTATAAAGTTTTGGAATATGTTGTCCGGGACCATCCGGTGCTGCTTAACCGCGCACCTACCCTGCATCGTTTAGGAGTACAGGCCTTTCAGCCCGTCCTGGTTGACGGTAAAGCATTAAGAATTCACCCTCTCGTGTGTTCTGCCTTTAATGCTGACTTTGACGGCGACCAAATGGCGGTACACGTACCCCTGTCTCTTCCGGCGCAGATGGAAGCCAGGATATTAATGCTTTCAAGCCATAATATTCTCCATCCTGCCAATGGGAAGCCTATCGCTATTCCGTCACAGGACATGGTATTAGGATGTTATTATCTGACCCGCCAGAGAAAAGGCGGGAAAGGCGAAGGAAAATCTTTCGGTTCGTTTATGGAAGTAAAATTGGCCCTGGAAAATAAAGTAGTTGATGTGCATTCTATTATTAATGTCAGGCACAATGGTTCCTGGCAGAAAGACACTACCGTGGGACGGGTTTTATTAAATTCGATTCTTCCGGAAGAAATGGAATATATTGACGAAATTATTACCAAAAAGAAACTGGAAAAAATAGTCAACCAGGCCTATCTGATTGCCGGAAACTATCGTACTGTAAAATTCCTGGATGATTTGAAGGATCTGGGATTTTTGGCAGCGACAACAGGTGGAATATCAATTGCCATCAGTGATATAATAATTCCTGAGGCAAAGGACCAGATAATCAGAAAAGCAGATGCCGAGGTAGATGATATTCAGGACAAATTTAACCGCCACGTGCTTACTGATGGAGAGCGTTACAATAAAATAATCGATATCTGGACACATGCCACTAATTCAGTGGCTGCAAACATGATGGATTCATTACAGGCCGATGACCAGGGTTTCAATCCTGTGTTTATGATGGCTGATTCATGCTCTCGAGGTACTAAGGATCAGATTAAACAGCTGGCCGGTATGCGGGGACTCATGGCCAAACCAAAAAAATCAATGACCGGAGGCAAAGGCGAAATCATCGAATCGCCCATTAAGTCAAATTTCAAGGAAGGTCTTTCTGTTCAGGAATATTTTATTTCGACCCATGGAGCCAGAAAAGGCTTAGCTGACACAGCCTTAAAAACAGCTGATGCAGGCTATCTGACCAGACGATTGGTGGATGTTGCTCAGGATGTTGTTATCACAGAAAATGACTGCGGCACCATAAACGGTATTATTGCCCAGGATCTTAAAGAGGGTGAAGACATTATAGAACCGTTGGCAGATCGTATCCTGGGACGTACTTTGCTGGAAGATTTTCTGGGTGAGAAAAACGGGAAAATCAAGGCCGGAACTTTAATCCGCGAAGATGAAGCTAAATTCATTGATAACAGTAATATCGAAACTGTACGGATTCGTTCCGTATTAACCTGTGATTCCAAGCGCGGAGTCTGTGCCCTGTGTTACGGCTGGAATCCATCTACGCATAAGTTAGTGGATTTAGGCACTTCGGTTGGAATTCAGGCTGCCCAGAGCATTGGTGAACCGGGTACTCAGCTTACCTTAAGAACTTTCCATATCGGTGGTACCGCAACTCGTATTATTGAACAATCCGATATGCGCACCAAACGGGAGGGAATTGTAAAATATTCTGAAAATATGGTAGTGGCAGACACGATTGATGATTCAGGTGTTAAAGTAACCCGCTGTATGGTACGGCACGCAAAAATGAATATTTTAGATGAGAACAATAGTCCTCGAGTTGAATACAATGTTCCTTATGGTTCTCACATTTTAGTAGGGAACGGTGAAAAAGTAAAAGCCGGGACCGTGCTTTTCCAATGGGATCCTTATACGGACGTAATTCTAGCCCGGCAGTCCGGGTTTGTAGAAACCAAGGATTTTATTGAAAATGAAACTTTCCAAGTTGAATCGGTAGAGGGCGGTAAAAAACAAATGGTCATTATTGAATCCAAGGACCGCAATTTAAGCCCCCATGTTGAAATTATTGATGAAAACGGAGATACTTTAACGGGAGGGACAATTCTCCCCGTTAAGGCAACTCTCGTAGTTCGTCAGGGTCAAAAAGTAGAAAAAGGCCAGACACTTGTAAAAATACCGAGAGATATTGGAAAAACAAGAGATATCACCGGCGGACTGCCCCGAGTAACAGAATTATTTGAAGCCCGGAAACCATCGGATCCTTCCGTTATTTCAGAAATTGACGGAATTGTAAAATTCGGAGGTATCAAAAGGGGAGTGCGGAAAATCCAGGTCATATCAGCCGATGAAGAAGTTACTTCATACTCAATCCCCTACGGGAAACATGTTATTGTACATGAAGGTGATAAAATTACTGCCGGTACTCCTCTTTCGGAGGGTTCCACCTCTCCCATGGATGTATTAAAAATTTTGGGTTCCGGTAAAGTACGTGAATACCTGGTTAATGAAATTCAGGAGGTTTACCGTCTCCAGGGTGTAAAGATTGACGATAAGCATATCGAAGTAATAGTTCGGCAAATGATGAGGAAAATCAGCATTCAGGAATCAGGTGATACCAATTTCCTTAGGGACGACCGCGTGAATCGTACCAGTTTCTTTGAAATTAACCAGCAGCTTCAAAAAATGGTTGTGATTACCAGCTCGGGAGATTCTGAATACGAAGAAAATTCATTAGTAGATAAAATAGAGTTCAGAGATACCAATAAGGAATTAAAAGAAGATGGTAAAACCCCCGCTAAATCCCGTAAAGCTCAGCAGGCCACCTTTAATCCCCTGCTAATGGGTATAACGAGAGCATCTTTAAATACAGAAAGTTTTATTTCAGCTGCTTCCTTCCAGGAAACGACGCGGGTATTAACAGATGCCGCCACAGCAGGAAAAACAGATTATCTTTTAGGTTTAAAAGAGAATGTAGCAGTAGGTCGTCTCATCCCCGCCGGTACTGGTGCTCCGCACTTATTAAATATTCAGATCGGAAATCCTGAGCAGAAAGAAAAGGAATTAGAAATTGAATCAGGCCCTGCTGCCGACTGATATAAGTGTTCAAAATAATATAAAAAGCGTTGTTAAGGATTCAAATTCTTTTGTAATTTTATCAGCTTTTATGGAAATGAAATGCCCACTATAAATCAACTAATCAGAAAAGGCCGAAAAAGCGTGCTGAAAAAAAGCGCTACACCTGCCTTAAAAGGGAATCCCCAAAAAAGGGGTGTCTGCACTCGGGTCTATACTACTACACCTAAAAAACCGAACTCTGCTTTGAGAAAAGTAGCGAGAGTCCGCCTGGCGAATGGTTTTGAAGTAGCGGCCTATATTCCAGGCGAAGGACATAACCTTCAGGAGCATTCAATTGTGCTGATTGAAGGGGGTCGTATAAAGGATTTGCCCGGTGTACGCTACCATATTGTACGGGGATCGCTTGATACTGCCGGCGTTTCCGATAGAAAAACCAGCCGTTCCCGTTACGGCGCAAAAAAACCTAAATCCTAATCATGAGAAGAAGAAGACCAGAAAAACGAAAAATATTACCGGATCCTGTATTTAAAGATCTGGAAGTGGCTAAATTTATTAATTACCTCATGGTCGGCGGGCAAAAGGGTATTGCCGAAGAAATATTTTATAAAGCCATGAATACAATTAAATCAAAGACTAAAACTGACGGACTGGAAATCTTTAAAACCGCCTTAAAAAACGCGTCTCCTATGCTGGAAGTAAAATCCAGGCGGGTGGGCGGAGCAAATTACCAGGTACCCATCGAAGTTCCTAAACACCGTCAATTTTATTTGGGAAGCCATTGGATAATAAATTCGGCTCGCAAACAGGCTGGAAAACCAATGTCTCAAAAGCTGGCCGCAGAAATGATAGCAGCCGCTAATAACGAAGGCGGAGCCATCAAGAAAAAAGATGATACGCACCGCATGGCCGATGCGAACCGTGCTTTTGCTCATTTTAGATAAAACTGTGATTTAGATGCTTAAAAGAACGCTGGAAACTGTTCGCAATATTGGTATAATGGCCCACATTGACGCAGGGAAAACAACCCTGACGGAACGGATTTTATATTATACGGGGAAAACCCATAAAATTGGGGAAGTCCATGAAGGCGGCGCTACCATGGATTGGATGGAGCAGGAAAAAGAACGCGGTATTACCATTACCTCTGCTGCTACAACTACAATTTGGAATAATTTTCGCATCAATATAATTGATACTCCGGGTCATGTTGATTTTACAGTTGAGGTAGAGCGCTCTTTACGTGTTTTAGATGGAAGCGTTGCCGTTTTTTGTGCAGTGGGCGGGGTGGAACCGCAAAGTGAAACAGTCTGGCGTCAGGCCGATAAATATAAAGTACCCAGAATTGCCTTTGTCAATAAAATGGACAGGGTTGGAGCGGATTTTTACAATGTCCTGGAAATGATAAAAAAAAGACTGGGCGCAAACTCAGTTCCCTTAACCATTCCAATTGGTACCGGGGAAATGTTTACGGGAATAATTGATTTACTTTCAATGCAGGCCATTCTGTACAATGATACTTCACTCGGCGCCCACTTTGAATATCGAAAAATTCCGGCAGATATGAAGGCGGAAGCCGAAAAATGGCGGCATCATTTAATTGAAGAAGCTGCCGGATACGATGAGCATCTTTTAGAAAAATATTTAAACGAAGAAGAAATTACTGTTGATGAATTAAAAATTGCCCTTCGCAAAGGCTGCATTGATAATACATTTATACCGACACTATGCGGATCAGCCTTTAAAAATAAAGGTGTACAGCGTCTGCTGGATGCCGTTACCGACTTTTTACCGTCTCCCCTGGATGTAAAGGCGATTGAAGGTCATAATCCTGATGATTCAGATATAATTATTGTCAGAAAACCCAGTGATCTTGAACCCTTTGCCGGCCTTGCATTTAAAGTTATGACCGATCCATTTGTAGGGAAATTAACCTATATAAGGGTTTATTCCGGGCAGGTTGAAGCAGGATCATACGTATTTAATACAAATACTGGAAAACGCGTAAGAATTAGCCGCATACTGCTGATGCATGCTAATAAACGGGAAGACATACAAACAGCATACACAGGAGATATTGTGGCTGTGATCGGGCTGAAAAAAACCCAGACCGGCCATACACTCTGTGATGAGAAAAATAAAATTATGCTGGAATCCATGGATTTTCCCGAACCTGTCATGGAAGTTTCGGTTGAGCCTGCCACTAAATTAGATCAGGATGCGCTTTCCAAGGGTCTGGCAAAATTAAGCGAGGAAGATCCTACTTTTAAAGTTTACATAAATCCTGATACAGGCCAGACAATTATTTCGGGAATGGGTGAACTGCACCTTGAAATTCTGGTTGACCGCCTGCTGCGTGAATTTAAAGTTCAAGCCAATGTGGGAAAACCACAGGTAGCTTATACGGAGGCAATCACTAAGCGCATAGAAAAAATTGAAGTCAAATTTGTGCGTCAATCAGGAGGCCGCGGACAATTCGGACATGTGGTCATTAATGTAGAACCCAATCAGTCCGGCAAAGGCTATCATTTCGAAAACAAAATTGTGGGAGGTGTAATTCCAAGGGAATATATACCTTCTGTAAGCCAGGGAATGCAGGCAGCTATTAAAAATGGGGTATTAGCCGGATATCCTATTGAAGACGTGCGTGTGGAGCTTGTATTTGGATCGTACCATGAGGTTGATTCATCTGAAATGGCCTTTAAAATCGCCGGATCCATGGCCATACAGGAAGCCTGTAAAAAAGCCGGACCCATACTTATGGAACCCATCATGAAAGTGGAAGTGGTAGTTCCCGAGGATTATCTTGGAGACGTCATGGGTGACATAAATTCCCGCCGGGGAAATATCGGCGGGATGGCACAACGTAAAGAAGCACATATTTTAAATGCAGAGATTCCACTGGCAAAAATGTTTGGATATGCTACGGATCTACGCTCAATTACTCAGGGCCGCGCAGTATTCCATATGGAATTTTCGAAATATAAACAGGTCCCAAATTCAGTAAAAGAAGATATCTTAGAACAAATTCATGGAAAAGCATCCTAACCGCAAGGAGGGTTAAGCAGCATGGCTAAAGAAAAATTTGAACGCACGAAACCCCATGTAAACATAGGTACCATAGGCCATGTTGATCATGGTAAAACGACCTTAACGGCAGCCATCACATTATTGCAGAGCGCCAAGGGTCTTTCTGAGGTACGGTCATTTGACAGTATTGACAATGCTCCTGAGGAGCGTGAGCGAGGGATAACGATACAGACAGCGCACGTAGAATATGAGACGG
>JAZFSI010000048.1:0-22197 GCA_036446075.1 Fidelibacterota bacterium | reverse complement strand
ACGATAATTCTGCTCGGCCTGATAATCTGGATGCTGATAGAGGGCGGTTTGAAGGTAAAAAAAATATTAAAAGGAAAGTTGCCAGTGAGCAGTTGAAAAAGTGACGGGTGATAGGAAAAATTCTGGGAATTTTTCCGTGACGGGAAAATATTCCAGGAATATTTTCGTATAGTAAATAATCAGAGGTTTTTTCTCATCACTTTTAGATGTACGTAACTTGAGGAATTACGACACTATTTATATTAAGATATATTTTGCACAATGCTGACTAAAAATAGCTATTCATATGCTCATTTATTATTAATTTCTCCACTATTTTTAAGTGGAAAATTTGTCAATGAACAGACAGCTGGATTTATTTAAAGATTCTCAAACCCGCTGGAAAAAAGAAGCAGAATCCGCCGTTCAAAGGGATTACAGCTTTAATTCTCTGAGTGGGTCAGAATTGGATTTACTGTATTATCCCCCTGATCCTGGCCGGGAATACATGGAAAAACTGAGTTTCCCAGGTCAATATCCTTTTACGCGCGGTGTTCATGCCAACATGTACCGCGGCAGATTGTGGACAATGCGGCAATTTTCCGGATTCGGCACTCCCCGGGAAACCAATGAACGATTTCATTATCTTTTAAGCAAAGGTCAAACCGGCCTGTCGGTAGCGTATGATATGCCAACCTTAATGGGATATGATCCAGATCATCACTTTTCTTCGGGAGAAGTAGGAAAATGCGGTGTCAGTATAGCTTCCTTAAAAGACATGGAACGCTTATTTGAGGGCATTGATTTAGGTGAAATTTCTGTTTCCCAGACAATAAATGGTCCGGCCATAGTTTTACTGGCTTTTTATATAGCAGCTGCGGAAAATAACGGTATAAGCCTGGACAGACTACGCGGTACTTTACAAAACGATATTTTAAAAGAATTTATTGCCCAGAAGGAATGGATTTTTCCGCCCCGGGAATCCATGCGGGTGATTACGGATATGCTGTCATTCTGTACGGATAAGATGCCTCAGTACAACACTATTTCAATTAGCGGCTATCATATCAGGGAGGCCGGTTCTACGGCGGCACAGGAATTAGCTTTCACTCTGGCCGACGGATTTACATATTTAGAATATGGATTGAAAGCCGGGCTTGAAATCGATCAATTTGCGCCCAGGCTTTCATTCTTTTTTAATTCACACATGGATTTTTTTGAAGAAATCGGCAAATACAGGGCTGCCAGGCGAATTTGGGCCCGGCATTTAAAAGAAAAGTACGGTGCAAAACTGGAGAAATCCTGGAAGCTCAGATTTCATACACAGACGGCAGGATGTTCACTCACAGCCCAGCAGCCGGAAAATAATATAACCAGAACCGCATTTCAGGCCCTGGCGGCAGTTTTGGGAAGTACTCAGAGTCTGCATACTAATTCCATGGATGAAACCCTGGCTTTGCCCTCTGCAAAAGCGGCCGAAATTGCTCTTCGCACCCAGCAAATTATTGCCTATGAAACAGGTGTGGCAAATGTTGTTGATCCTCTGGGTGGTTCATGGTATGTTGAATCGTTGACAGATAAGCTGGAAGCAGAAGCAGAAGCATATTTTGTAGAAATAAATAAAATGGGCGGAGTAATTGCGGCCATTGAAAATGGTTATTTTCAACGCGAAATTGCCCATTCTGCCTCGGAGTATCAACGTCGGATAGACGAAAAACGTTTAATTCACGTGGGTGTTAATCATTTTACTAAAGAAAACGAAGAAATTGATTTTTCTCTATTGGAGATTGGAGACGAAGCGGGTAAAAATCAGGTGGAAGCACTAAGGCGCCTAAAAAAGGACAGGAATAATAAACTGGTGAAAGATGCCTTAAATCAGGTCGAGATTGCCTGCTCTAATGGTGATAATATAATGCCCTTTATCATTAAAGCGGCAAAATCCTACGCAACTATCGGGGAAATTGTGGATTCTATGAAAACAGTATTTGGAGAATGGCAGGAAACGGTCGTTTTTTAACATAATTTAAGGGAGTTAAATGTGAAATCGAATAATAAATTTAAAATAATGCTGATTGGCGTAGTGCTGGTTGTAGCCGGCTGGATCGGATGGGTGTCCAGTAACCCTGAAAACGATAAAGCTATGGTGGCTTTCGTATCAGTTAGTGAACTGCTGGAAGAAGGTATTCAGGATCGAACCAAACTGGGCGGCATAGTAAAGCCAGGTTCTATAATAATATCGGAATCCAACCTTTTGGATTGCTCATTTATTCTCGAGGAGGGTGATACGGAACTGCCCGTAAAATATCACCGCACACGCCCTGACCTTTTTAAAGACGGAGCTGAAGTTATTGTTTCAGGTGTGTATACAGAAGGTGTTTTCGTGGCAGATGATCTCCAAACCAAATGCGCCTCCAGATATGAGGGTGACTTGAGAGACGGAGAATCTTATAATTTGGAAGAGCTTGAATCATGACACCAATTGTTGGAAATATTTCCTTAAATCTCGCCTTTGGCTTCAGTGTTCTGTCCATTATTATTTTATCAATTTTTCTGAGGTCTGGAGATTATCGCTTATATCTGACCGGGCGGCGCCTGTCAATTGGAGTCTCACTATTAAGTATCTGGGCCACTATTGTTCTGGGATATCAACTTATCCGCAGCAATTTTGAGGTGGATTACGTAGCCCATTATACCAGCAGAGAAACTCCATTATTGTATAAAATCTCGGCGCTTTGGGCAGGACAGGCAGGTTCACTTTTATTTTGGGTTTTTATACTATCCCTTTTTGCACTGACAGTCATATTCCAGAATAAAAATACTCATAAAAATCTAATGCCCTGGGTTATTATAATTATAACTGCTGTAGAATTATTCTTTTTAGTATTGATAAATTTTGTAACTAATCCATTTTTACCTGTAGAAGCAGATATAATAGTGGCCAACGGACTCGGATTAAATCCTTTACTTCAAAATCTTACCATGGCCATTCATCCGCCCCTGTTATATTTGGGTTACGTGGGTTTTACAATTCCATTTGCTTTTGGAATATCAGCCCTGATTAATAAAGATACCAGTTCTTTGTGGATTCAGAGTGTCCGCCGCTGGTCCTTGATGACCTGGCTGTTCCTAAGCTGCGGGATTATTTTGGGCGGTTGGTGGGCTTATCAGGAATTAGGATGGGGCGGATACTGGGCTTGGGATCCTGTGGAAAATGCAAGCTTAATGCCCTGGCTGACCGCTACGGCATTCGTTCATTCCATTGTGATCCAGGAAAAGAAAAATATGCTCAGGGTATGGAACATGGTTTTAATTATCTTAACCTTTACCCTATGCATATTTGGAACATTTCTAACCAGATCGGGAATAATGAGTTCAGTGCACTCCTTTGCCACCTCCTCTTTAGGACCTCTATTTCTCGGATTTGTATTTTTAATTCTGATATTTTCTATTTCCCTGTTGTTATTCCGGCTTCCAATCATGAAATCGGAAAAGAAAATGGAATCATTTTCTTCCCGCGAAAGTGGATTTCTGTTTAACAATGTTATATTTGTAGTAATGTGTTTTGCAGTGTTCTGGGGTACAATTTTCCCGGTACTCACAGAGGCTGTCAGAGGAGTTAAAATAACAGTTGGAGCTCCATTCTTTAATCAAATTAATACTCCTTTGGGAATGGTATTATTATTGCTGACCGGTGTTGGGCCATTACTGGCCTGGCGTCGAACTTCCCGCCAAAGTATAATCAGAAATTTTGCCCTGCCGGCCTCAGCCGGTCTTTTGACTGCAATTTTACTTTTATTGTTAAACCTGGCAGGTTATGTTGTCATTTCTTTTTCTTTATCTGTTTTTGTTCTCATAGCCATGGTATCCGAATTCTATCGGGGTATTAAAGCCAGAATGAGCCGTTTTGGCGAAAATCCAATTACTGCTTTAATAACCATAATTAGTAAAAACAGATCTCGGTACGGAGGTTATATTGTTCACCTGGGAATTGTATTTATGTTTGTTGGTTTCACAGGAAATGCCTTTAACGAAGAAAAAGAATTCGGGATTAAAGTCGGCCAGGAAGAGCATGTTGGTATTTACCGCATAAAACTTTCCGGCTTATCTGAGGCAGAAAGGCCCAATCATTACGCTTTTATTGCTAATTTGCGAATTACAGACAGCCAGGGTAATTTTATTGTAAATCTACGTCCCGAAAAAAGAATATATAACCACAGAAATCCAGACCCGAACAGGCGGCAGCCTCACAGCGAATTGGATATTTATTCGACAATGATTAAAGATATTTACTCAGTTTTTTCGGGAGTTGACAAAGAAAATCAAACTGCTTTTTTAAAAATCATGATTAATCCTCTGGTAAACTGGGTCTGGATAGGCGGTTATATATTAATTTTTGGTACCATGATAGCACTTTGGCCTCGAAAGGATGAAGTATGACATTATGGATTGAATATGGAGTTATTTTTATTGTGTTTACAGCGGCCGTAATCTATGCTGTTAAACCTTTGTTATTACCTCCCTCTCTGGATTCAAGGAAGTCTGTAGATGTTAAAAGCGATCTAAAACGCCGAAAACAACTTCTCTACCGCCAGATAAAAGAATTGGAAATTGAATATTCAGCCGGCAATTTGACAGTTGTAGATTATGAGTCGAACCGCCAGGAAATTAAAATTGAAGTATCGGCTGTGATCTCTGATTTAATTAAACTATCTTAGAAATTATTTAAATCATGCTCACAGTCAGGGACCTAAATAAATCTTTCAGTAATCTGCACGTTCTGAAAGATATATCTTTTGAAGTACAGGCAGGTGAATCGATTGCTTTAATGGGCAAGAATGGAGCCGGTAAAACAACCTTGCTGCGCATCCTGGCCCGTATCGCCGCCCTGGATCAGGGCGTTATTACTTTTAAAAATCGGGATTTGGTGAAAGATGGTTCCGATGCCAGAAAATTCATGCTGTACCTGGGTCATCAACCGGCCTTGTATCCATCATTAACTGCAATTGAGAATCTTCAGCTGGCTTTATCCTTGCGGAAACAGGCCGGAACTGAAAAATCAATTATTTCCGTCCTAAAAGACGCCGGATTGTCACGTCAGAATTTTGATCCAATCTCTGTTTATTCTCAGGGTATGCTTCAGCGCCTTAAACTCGCTCTGGCAAATATTATAAATTGGGACTTATTGCTTTTTGACGAACCGTTTACGGGCCTTGATTCTGAAGGTATAAAAAGCGTGGACAATTTTTTGAAATTCAGCAGGGAAGGAAGGCGCAGTTATATGCTTGTGCTGCATAATTTAGAAAGAGCCCTTGAACATTGTTCCAGGTTTATTTTCCTATCCGGGGGAAAAATTGGTGCAGATCTAAGTTTGAAAAATGAATCTAAATTAAATATTAGAAACACGTTTAAGAAACTCCTGGAAAATTGATGTTCTGGATTTTACTGAAAAAAGAATTATTAATCGAATTTCGATCTAAAGAAATTACAATTTCCATGTTAACCTTCGGAATGGCCATAATTCTTACCTTTTCTTTTGCTTTTAACGTTTCTCCTCAAATTTTTTCCAATTTTGCCCCGGGATTATTTTGGATAATGATCCTGTTTGTATCAGTATTGGGACTGCATCGTTCCTTTTCATACGAAAAAGAGTTTGATGCTTTTTCTCTATTAATATCTTCACCCGTGGACAGAGGGTTAATTTTCTTTGCAAAATGGATTAGTGCAACCTTATTTATTTCCCTAATGGAAATACTGGTCGTACTGCCCTTCTTTTTATTTTTGGGATTACAGACGCCCTCTTCAATTTCTGGATTATTCGGGACTGCCGTTTTATGTAACGCGGCGTTAATGGTGGTTGGCAGCCTAGTTTCCGGATTAGCTATGCGGGCCCGCCTGAGCGAGGTTCTATTACCCGTATTATTATTTCCCTTAGTTAGTCCCGTTATTATTGCAGCCGTAAAAATTTCTTCTGCACAAATGGCAGGCGACCTTTTTGCCGATTGGCAAATATGGTTGTATATAATCCTTTCGTTTATTGTAATTTTTGGATTAGTAGGATTCGCTTTATTTGATCATATTACAGAGGAATAATGGAAAAATTTATTGAAAAAAAATCAAATTTGATATGGGCCGTATTAATTTTACTATTGATGGGAATTAATCTGGCAAATATTTTATGGAATACTCCCATGGTCAAGGATCAGCACTGGGCTCAAAAAATATTTTATTACCATGTGCCGGCAGCCTGGGTAGGTTTTCTATCATATTTTATTGTCCTGGTTTCAGGTGTTCAATTTTTAATGAAAAAAGATATTTTCTGGGATAGAATGGGTCTTGCAGCTGCGGAGATTGGGACATTATTCATGTCCATTGTACTGTTGACCGGGCCGATCTGGGCCAAACCTATCTGGGGCACAGCCTGGATCTGGGAACCGCGCCTGACGACAACACTGGTTCTATATTTAATTTATATTGGTTATTTTATGCTGCGATCATTTGGCGGCAACCCGGAAAGGGTTCGAAGATATGCCGCTGCTCTGGGAATAATTGCCTTTGTTGACGTTCCCATTATATTTTTGTCTGTTAAATTCTGGACGCCGGAAATTCAATCACATCCTCAAGTTGAAATGAGCAGTCAGCCCGGAGGAATTTTATTTCCATTTTTCTTTTCCATGGCTACTTTTACCCTGCTTTATGTATTAATGCTGAAGTACAGGATACATATTTTGCACCTTAAAGAAAAAAGGGGAACCAATGTTTAATTATCTTGAATATTTTATTTCTGCATACGGGATTGTACTTGGTCTTATAGCGGCCTGGTTTATTTTCCAGATTAAGGCAGAATACTATTTAACTGCAGCGTCCCAAGAGGACACAATAAATAAGGAATTTTAAATGCCCCGTAAAATTATACACGTGGTGGGTACCGGCACCATCGGTGAACCTTTGATTGGCATTTTATGCGACTATAAAGAACAATTAGGAATCGATGAAATAACGTTTAATAAAAATTCAGCTTTAAGAGGTGATAAATCTAAGGTAATTGATTTATTAAAAAGAGGCGGCCGCCTGGCTGTGACGGAGAATAAATACAAAGATTTCAAGAAATTGGGAATGGATCCTGAACTTGAATCTGAGGAAGCTATTCGCAGAGCGTCAGTTGTAATAGACTGCACGCCGTCCGGAATGGGTCATAAAAATAAAGAAAAGTATTACCATAAATTCACAAAAAATGTCAGGGGATTTTTAGCCCAGGGAAGTGAGAATGGCTTCGGTGTTAAATATGCCCACAGCATTAATGACGAAGTTTTAAAAAAGGGAAATGACCAGTTTATTCAGGTAGTTTCCTGTAATACTCATAATATAGCGTGCATAACAAATACTCTGGCGCTTAAAGGAAAAGGTCCCGATAATGTTCGGGAGGGACGGTTTTTATGCGTTCGCCGGGCCAATGATATAAGCCAGGGTGGGGATTTTATTCCCGCACCCCAGGTTGGAGTTCACAGTTCTCAGGCTTATGGTTCGCACCACGCGAAAGATGCGGTAGCATTATTTGCAACTCTAAATTATGATTTAAACCTTTTTTCGTCAGCCATGAAAATTAATAGCCAGTACATGCATGTATTGTGGTTTTATCTGAAAACCAAAGAACCAACCAGCCTGAATGAGGTTATGGAAAGATTGACCAATAATCCCCTGGTGGCCTTAACCAGAAAAACATTAACCAACGAAGTATTTTCGTTCGGACGCGATCATGGGCATTATGGTAGAATACTTAATCAAACTGTAGTGGTCGAACAAACTTTACACGTAAAAAATGAACACGAAATATACGGATTTTGTTTTACGCCGCAAGACGGGAATGCATTATTAAGCAGTATTTCAGCCGCAGATAAATTTCTTTATCCCCATTCTTACGAAGATAAAATTCTATGTTTATCTGAATTATTTTTTCAAGAAATTTGAATCTGAATATTCAAACCGTCATTACGGAACCTTTCCAGGAAAATTGCTTTTTAATTTGGCAGGAAGAATATCCCGGGACTATTATCATTGATCCCGGAGGCAGTTCCTCTGAAATTTGCAGTAAAATTAAAGAATATAATCTGCAGCCTGCAGCTATCTTGAACACCCATGCTCATCTAGACCACGTAGGGGCAGTATCCCTGCTTAAACAGACATTTGATATTCCTTTTTATTTGCACACTGAAGAAAAACTTATTTTAGAACATTTCACTGAAAGCAGGCGTCTATTCGGATTTCCACCCGAAAAAGAACCTGTGGTAGATATCTGGTTTAATAATGACAGTCCGCTTACAGTTGCTGATTTCAGGTTTGAAATAATACCCGTTCCGGGGCATACACCGGGCAGTACCTGCCTGAAATTAGATAATCATATTTTTTCCGGGGATACACTATTTAAAGGATCCATAGGCAGAACAGATTTACCTGGCGGCAGCAGCCTGCAGCTTAAGGCCTCACTGAGCAGTTTAATACAGAATTTTCCAGCTGACATGATTATTCATGCGGGACACGGACCGGACACAACTTTAGGGCATGAAATCCGGTATAATCCTTTTTTAAGTGATCTTGGAACGCTTTGATAAACCCGTCGTACAAATAAAAAGTTTCCAAGAGTTCCATTAAAAACAACCTAAATTAAATACTATGAAAGTTATTGATTTTTTTGAAAAAGCAAACAGCACTCTTTTCAGCTATGAAATTATACCTCCTGAACGGGGCGGCAATATTAATCGAATATTTTCCCTGGTGGAACAGCTGCTTCCTTTTGAACCTCCCTTTATTGATCTTACCAGCCGTTCAGCGGAAATATTTTATGAAGATGTACATGACGGTACCGTAAAGCGCATAATTAAACGTAAACGACCAGGTACAATTGGACTGTCGGCGGCCATTAAAAACCGTTTTAACGTTGAAACAGTTCCCCATATACTTTGCCATGGATTCTCAAAGGAAGAAACAGAAGATGCCTTAATTGAATTAAATTATCTGGGCATAAATAATATTCTGGCGGTCCGGGGCGATGAACTGCGGAAAGATAAAGAAAAACCCGGGCGAACCATTAATGGATATGCAAATGATCTTGTGAGCCAAATTGCAGATATGAATAATGGAAAATATTTAGACAGGCAGCTGAAGGCCTCGCCTACTGATTTCTGTATTGGGGTTGGAGGATATCCCGAAAAACATATCGAATCTCCAAATATTTCAACAGATATTCAATACCTGAAACAAAAAGTAGATGCAGGTGCCGATTATATTGTAACCCAGATGTTTTTTGATAATAATGCTTATTTTTCTTTTGTGGAAAAAAGTAGAGCCGCGGGTATTACGATCCCTATTATTCCCGGTATAAAAATTTTAACCAACGAATCTCATCTGAGTGTAATTCCCAGGAATTTTTTCGTGGATATTCCTCCGGAATTATCATCTAAAGTAAAGGGTCAGCCGAAGGAGGAGATTAGAAAAATTGGAAATCAATGGGCTCTGGATCAATGCCAGGAATTATTAAAGGCAAAGGTACCCTGCATACATTTTTATATTATGTCATCAGCTAAAGGTGTTGTGGATATTATCTCCCAATTAAGATGAGAATTAATGTACTATTCTAAGCCATTAAATTTTGGATCATTTCAGCGGCATTTTCTGCCCTTTGGCATTGTGGGTAAAAATTCCAGAGTCGTGGTTGCGGTTTCAGGAGGAAAGGATTCCATAACATTGCTGCACTTGTTAAAAAACTGGAGGAACCTTTATAATATTTTTATCCATGCCGGCCATGTGAATTTTCATTTAAGAGATCAGGCTGATAATGATCAGCAATTAATAGAGAACATCTGCAGAAAATGGAAAATTCCGCTGGATATCACTCAAGCCCATCCTCAAAAAAGAAGGAGAAACGAAAGTATAGAAATGTGGGCTCGCAGGATTCGCTACAAAGCGCTGGAGAGAATTAAAAATGAAAATGAGTGCAGCTGGATTTTTACTGCCCACCATGGAAATGACCAGATAGAAACAATTTTAATGCATTTGGACCAATCCTGCGGTATTGAAGGACTGCGCGCCATTAAGGTTAAGCGGGGTTGTCTTGTCAGACCCATGTTACCTTTTACTAAAAAATCCATCCAAGCATATATAAATAACAATAAACTCCATTTTGCCGAAGATATTACAAACACGGATATTTCTATCAAGCGCAACTTTGTTAGACATGAAATAGTAAAACCCTGGGAAAAAGCAGCTCCGGATATCGTAAACCGGTTTAGAATCATTTCGGAACAGGCGGAATCAGCGCTTATCCTGGAAAAAAAAGCTTTTGAACTATTACGGAAATCAAGTGTAAAAGAAGAAAATGGATTGATTACCATCATGGTTAAGAATTTAAATGGTTTAACACCCCATTTATTTTCCAGGTTTATTAAATATTTATGCATTCAAAATGATTCGCCCTGGAGAAGACATATCTGGAAGAGACTGAATGATTTTATTGTTAATTCCAAAACCGGGAAATACATATCTCTGGGCGGCCGTTGGATGCTTTTAAAAGATCGAAATAAATGGCTGCTTGGGAAACCTGAGGCACATAAAATTGATATATCTTTAAAAGAGAATCAGTCTTATGATATATTCGGCAGGAAATTTTTTTTCCGTCAGATTCCTAAATCAATAAATAAAACCGATGCCTGGGTAGAAGTGATAGACAAAGATCGAGTCAAGGCCGGCTCTTTAACTTTAAGAACCTGGCAGGCTGGAGATGAATTTCAACCATTGGGTATGTCCGGCCATAAAAAAGTCAGTGATTTTCTTATTGATGAAAAAGTAGATATATTTTCTAAAAGCAAACAGCTGGTATTAACTGCCGGAGAAGAAATTATCTGGTTATGCGGACAGCGCCTCAGCGATAGAGTAAAAATAAGCAGACACACATCAAATTATCTGGAACTTTCTTTTCGGCCCGGAATAAGCTGATAATGGGAAAATTAAAATTAACCCCTTTTATTTCCGCAGAAAAAATAAGCCTGCGCGTAGCTGAAATTGCCGCTGAAATTTCAGAAAAATTCAAAAATGAAAATCCAATTTTAATTGGAATTTTGAACGGAAGTTTCATTTTTGCTGCTGATCTTGTGAGAGAAATTGATAATGATTGTGAAATTGACTTTATCAAATTATCAAGTTATACGGGCCATCAATCGAGAGGAACTGTTCGATTAATAAAGGATATTTCTGCTGACATTACAGGACGTCATGTTATTATCGTTGAAGATATTATTGATTCGGGATTAACAATCAAATTTATCAGGGATAGAATGCTTGATGCCAGTCCTATATCAGTCTCCATTGTAAGTCTGCTTATAAAACCGGATATTGCAAAAGTCGATTTTCCAATAGACTGGATTGGTTTTGAAATCCCACCTGAATTTGTTGTAGGATACGGGTTGGATTATGATCAAAAATATAGAAATTTAAAAGGATTATACCGAATAGAAGGAATTTAGAGTGAGCAGAATTAGTAAAATGAAAAAATCCCAAAATAGAAAAAAGGGTCCGGATAGAAATAAATTAACGGGTCAGGATCATAAATCCAAACTTTCAGGCCGCAGTTCAGGTCAGGATCGAAAGGGGAAAAATGAATTTCAATGGAAACGGGCCGGAAAAACTTCGCTTGTGTGGGGATTCATTTTAATAACAGCGATATTTTTGTCCGGATTATTTACAGGACAGGGCCAGAATGAAATTGAAATTCAATATTCTGAATATATTAATTTTATGTCCCGGGGATTAATTGAAGAAGCAGCCATAATTGATGATATTTTTCATGGCAGATTATCAACCGATCAGGTTATAATTCTGTCCAATGGAAATTCCAGAAATATTAACCGTTTTTACCTGACATTACCATTTGTAGATCGGGAAGTGATGGATACCTGGGAAAAGTATGATATTGATTATACTTTTAAAGAGAAATCTATTGACTGGACAGGGTATTTCCTGAATATTCTGCCCTGGCTGGCGATTTTGGGATTCTGGATATTTATCATGCGCCGCATGCAGGGCGGAGGCGGTGGAATGAGCAACATTTTCAACTTTGGAAAAAGCAAAGCTAAAATCTGGAATGCAGAGGGATCTAAAATTACGTTCAAGGATGTAGCCGGATGTGTAGAAGCAAAAGAAGAATTACTGGAAATTGTTGATTTTTTAAAACGGCCCAAAAGATACCAGAAATTAGGAGCTAAAATACCTAAAGGATTATTATTGGTTGGTCCTCCCGGAACAGGAAAAACTCTCTTGGCCAGAGCAGTGGCCGGTCAGGCCAAGGTGCCCTTTTTTAATCTTAGCGGGGCAGATTTCGTAGAAATGTTTGTGGGTGTAGGCGCTTCACGCGTAAGGGACTTGTTTGAGCAGGGCCGAAAGAATTCGCCCTGTATTATTTTTATTGATGAATTAGATGCTGTTGGCCGGCATCGCGGAGCAGGATTAGGCGGCGGTCACGATGAACGTGAACAGACGCTTAACCAGCTGCTGGTCGAAATGGATGGGTTTGAGGCTTCGGTAAATGTTATACTTATGGCAGCGACTAATCGTCCTGATGTATTGGATCCGGCTCTGTTAAGACCCGGCAGATTCGACCGTCAGGTTGTTGTAGATATCCCTGACGTAAAAGGAAGACTGGGAATATTAAAGGTGCATGCTGCTAAAATTGTGATGAATAAAAAAAGCGTAAACCTGGAAGCTTTGGCCAAAGGAACGCCCGGAATGGTCGGAGCTGATTTAGAAAATTTAATTAATGAAGCAGCCTTGCTGGCAGCCAGAAAACGTAAAAATGCAGTTGAGATGGAAGATTTTGAAGAAGCTAAAGATAAAGTCATGATGGGCGTACAGCGTAAAAGTGTTGTACTTTCAGAAGCTGAAAGGAATATAACCGCTTATCACGAAGCAGGTCATACTTTAGTGGCCGTTAATATACCCGATGCAGATCCCATTCATAAAGTATCGATTATCCCTCGCGGCAGAGCCCTGGGTATGACCATGCAGCTGCCCCTGGACGAAAAACATGGCTATTCCCGCACATATATTGAAGGACGCCTGGCCATTTTAATGGGCGGCAGAGCAGCGGAAAAGTTTGTATTTGATGAATTGACCACAGGCGGCGGAGCGGACATTGAACAGGCTTCAAATTTTGCCAGAAAAATGGTATGTGAATGGGGCATGAGCGAAGTGCTGGGACCTTTAACTTTTGGAAAAAAAGACCAGGAAATATTTCTCGGCCGGGAGATTCAAAGTCATCGGGATTATAGTGATACTACGGCCAGAATGATCGATGAGGAAGTTGTACGCATTGTCCGTAAAGCCCAGGCATCAGCAGTAAAAATTCTGAAAGATAATAGTAAACATCTGCATAATCTGGCTGCAGCGCTATTAAAATACGAAACCGTCAATGGCGCTGAAGTGAATAAGATTATTAAAGGTAAAAAAATTGACCGTTCCACTAAAAACAATATTTCGAGGAAAAAACCTGCTGCTAAAAAAATACCCGGAAAAGTGACTGTTAAATCTGGTAAAAAAAAGACTAGAACTTCTGATTAATGTTGGATTTATATATAATTCGAGGCCCTGATACATTAGTTCAGGGTCTTTTTTTTGTACTTTTATGAATATTAAAGATTTTTTTGATTGGCGGGATGAACCTTTTAAAAAAACCTTAATAATGGGAATATTAAATGTTACGCCCGATTCATTTAGTGACGGCGGGCTATATCTGAACTGTGAATCTGCAGTAAAAAGAGCTCTCGAAATGGTAAATGAAGGAGCAGACATTATCGATATCGGCGGTGAATCCACCAGGCCCGGTTCAATTCCGGTTTCATTTGAAATTGAATTAAATCGAGTAATTCCGGTAATAAAAGCCATCAGGAAAAAAACTGACTGTATGTTATCTATTGATACATATAAATCCAAAATTGCCAAGGCTGCATTCAAAGCCGGAGCCGACATGTTAAATGATATCAGCGGTTTAAGCTTTGATAAAATGATGGCTAAAACAGCTGCCAAATACAATGTTCCTGTTATTATTATGCATATACAGGGGAAACCTCTGGATATGCATGATAATCCTCAATATGAAAATCTGATGGAAGAGGTAATGAATTATTTTAGAGAGAGACTATCTCAGGCAAGTGCGGAAGGAATTTACGAAAAAAATATAATTTTAGATCCCGGATTGGGTTTTGGAAAAAGATCTGAGGATAATTTTGAATTAATCCGTGAATTAAAGCAAATTACCACCCTTGGATTTCCCGTATTACTGGGGCCATCACGAAAATCGTTTATTGGCCATGTTTTAAAAACACCAATAAAAGATCGGATAGAAGGTACCTCTGCCCTGGTGACGGCAGGAATATTAAATGGGTGTAATATTATTCGTGTTCATGATGTAAAGATTATGAAAAGAGTGGCTGTGATTACGGATCGTCTGAAAGGAAAATCGGCAAATGATATTATTTAAAATTGGATTTATCACTGTCACTTTAATTGATGTCATCGATTTGATTTTTGTCAGTTGGCTGTTCACAAAAGTATATATGTATTTTAAAGGGACCAGGGCCGGTCAAATGCTGGTTGGACTTGTAATACTGCTGATTGCCTCATTTCTTTTTAACGCCTTCGGACTTAGCGCCACTTCATGGCTGGTCAATCAATTTCAGACAGTGTGGGTAGTTGCATTTGTAATATTATTTCAGCCTGAACTGCGGCGCCTGCTTATCTATGTCGGCCAGACTCGGTTTTTCCAGAAAATATTCAGGGTTGGAACATCCCGTACGATTGAAGCAATGGTAGATGCAGCAATTCAGCTTAAGAAAAAACGCTGGGGCGCACTTATGGTGATTCAGAGAGAAACCGGACTGCGGTCATACAAGGACCAGGGCACTCAAATTAAAGCAGAAGTTACAGCCCCCCTATTAATGGCACTTTTTAATCCGTCCTCTCCATTGCATGATGGCGCAGTTGTAATTCAAAATGATATTATTGATGCAGCTGCCTGTATTTTACCGCTTACGGAAAGTAAAATGATTGATCCTGAAATGGGCACTCGTCACCGGGCTGCTTTAGGGATTACCGAGGAAACTGATGCAATTGTGATTTTAATATCAGAAGAAAAAGCCCGCATTTCTATTGCTGAAAACGGTCGCTTTGTGCATATTGGGATGGAGGAAATGGAATTGCGCAGATATCTGAATGACCGTATGTTTATTGCCTCCGGAGATTAGCACTTAACGCATCTGTAAGAACACGGAGCCGCGAGACACAGTCTCTTAACAAATCCGTACAGCAACACAACGATTTTTGATCTAAATTAATTTGATTTATTCTTCTGCGTTTTTAAAACTCCATATTTTATAATTAGCTGATACTTTAATGTTATATTCTGCATAGAACTATGGAAAATACAATTACTTTAGAGGTTTGGGTATACACTCTCAGTAGCGTGTTCATCGTTAGTTTGATCTCTCTTCTGGGTGCTATTACGATCACATTTTCTACCAGAATAATAGAAAAATCCATGGATTATCTGGTCAGTTTTGCTACGGGTACGCTTTTTGGTGGAGCATTTATACATTTATTGCCCCAGGCTTTTTCAGACGTTTCTAAATCTACCGCTGCTTCCTTGTGGATAATTGCAGGGCTGCTGCTTTTTTTCATAATGGAAAAAATCTTTCGCTGGCGTCATTGCCATATTCCTACCAGCACCAGCCATATTCATCCGGTTGTGCCCATGAATGTAGTCGGGGATGGAATGCATAATCTGATAGATGGATTATTAATTGGAGTCAGTTTTTCTGTCAGCATTCCATTGGGGATGGCCACAACTATTGCTGTACTTTTTCACGAAGTTCCTCAGGAAATCGGTGATTTTAGTATTTTGCTGCATGGAGGTTTATCTAAAAAAAAAGCTTTATGGCTTAATTTTTTATCAGCTCTGATGGCTTTTGTGGGAGCCATAGCAGTCCTGATATTGGGGAATCGAATATATGGTTTGTCTGAAATATTGATTCCGGTAACTGCCGGCGGATTTATTTATATCGCCGGATCTGATTTAATTCCGGAAATGCATTCTTCAACAGATATAAAAAAATCCCTGCTGCAGCTGACCACGATGGTATTGGGCATTATGGTAATGGCTGTTTTAACTTTATGGAATTAACTAAAATTTTTTGCAGGGATAAATTCAAAGCCCGGGTTTTGATCTTTTTTGAAAAAAATCAGAAAAATATAATTTATTTTTTTTAAAGTTATTAAAGACAGGTACACATTCACCAAAACATATTCGGAATAATTAGGTAATTTTAATTAGAGCAAACTTTAAAGACACATTAAATTAGGCCTATGGAATTTATAGATTTAAAAGAAAGTTACCATATATCTGAGAAAAAATACCTTGAATTGCGGAGGTATCTTTGACCAGCCGAAAATCGAAGGCAAACTTACTGATTTAAGAAAAAAATCAACTGCACCTGGATTTTGGGATAATAATTCTGCGGCTCCCGGGATACTGAAAAAAATTTCCAATTTGGAAAAAGAAATTAAACTTTGGGCAGAATTAGAACAGCAATATGAAGATTTAGGAGTATTGCTGGAATTTGCAGAAAGGGGTGAAACCGGCCTGGAAGAAATAGACCAGGAATTGAAAGTATTTCAAACTATAATTGAGGATCTGGAAATTAAAATGATTCTCGGAGATCCACAGGATTTCCAGAATGCAATAGTTACGATTCATCCGGGAGCAGGAGGGACCGAAAGTCAGGATTGGGCCGAAATGCTGTTTCGCCTTTACTCGCGCTGGATTGAGAAAAAAGGCTTCGCCAAAGAAGTGATTGATTTCCAGCCTGGTGACGAGGCTGGCCTCAAAGACGTGACTATTGAGGTAAAAGGTGATTATGCTTATGGATTGCTTAAAGCAGAAGTCGGCATACATCGCCTGGTGCGGATTTCTCCCTTTGATGCGAATTCCCGCAGACATACATCCTTTGCTTCCGTATTTGTTTATCCTGCAATTGATGAAGAGATTGAAATCGAAATAGAACCAAAGGATATACGAATCGATACCTACCGCGCCAGCGGTGCCGGCGGCCAGCATGTGAATAAAACAGATTCGGCCATTCGTATAACACACCTGCCGAGCGGAATTGTAGTTCAATGTCAAAATGAAAGAAGCCAGCATAAAAACAAGTCATCTGCTCTGAAAGTGTTAAAAGCCCGTCTTTATCAACTTGAATTGGATAAAGAGAAGGAGAACATGAAAGATTTAGAAACACAAAAGCTGGAAATTGGCTGGGGCAGCCAAATTAGATCCTATGTTTTTCATCCCTACAATATGGTGAAAGACCACCGAACTAAAGTAGAAACGGGTAACGTTCAGGCAGTGATGGATGGAAACATCGATTCATTTATTAGAGCTTTCCTGCTGGGACGCCTGGGTCCAGAAAAAAATTGAAGTATTATCTAACAAATAGGAGAAATAATTAATGTCAGATGACCGGAAAAGTCTTATGCAGATTATAAACTATCGAAAAGAAAAACTGGCAAAACTTATTAGTGCAGGAATAAATCCTTATCCCCATAATTATGGGGTTACGCATTATAGTAATGATATTCTGAGTAATTTTAAAAATATGGAGGGGAAAACAGTTAATATTGCGGGTCGAATCATGGCCTTGAGAAAAATGGGCAAAGCATCTTTTTTCCACGTCCAGGATAAATCAGGCAGAATCCAGATTTTTATTAAACGGGATGACGTGGGTGAGGATAACTATGCTCATTTTAAATTATTGGACCTGGGCGATTATGTCGGAATTAAAGGATACGTATTCAAAACTAAAACAGAAGAAATTTCTGTCCATGCCCAGGTATTGACCGTTCTGGCGAAGTCTATCAGACCCCTGCCCGTTGTAAAGGAAAAGGAAGGGGAAGTATATGATGCATTTGCAGATAAAGAGCAACGCTACCGCAACAGGCATCTGGACTTGATTGTAAATACTGAAATCAGATCAACTTTTGTTCAGCGCGCCAGAATCATTTCTGCCATACGAAAATATTTTGATGATCAGGATTTTATTGAAGTGGAAACTCCTGTGCTTCAACCTCTTTATGGAGGGGCGAACGCTCGTCCCTTTACAACTTATCACAATGCCCTGGATCAAAAGCTGTATTTGCGCATCGCTGATGAATTATATTTGAAACGGTTGATAATCGGCGGGCTGGAGAAAGTGTATGAATTGTCCAAGGATTTTAGAAATGAAGGCATGGACCGCAGTCATAACCCTGAGTTTACCATGCTGGAATGGTATGAGGCATATACAGATTATGCTGATCAAATGGACAGGGTTGAATCTATTTTTAATATATGCGCTCAAACTTTGAATAAATTCAACTTCGATTCCAGCGGTGTTGAGATAGATATTTCCAAACCATTTGCTCGTATTCCGTATTTTGAATTGTTGAAAGAAGCCACTGGAAAAGACCTGAACGGCGCAGACGAAAACGATTTGAAAACAATAAGTAAGGAAAAAAATATTGAGTATGGCGACGGGGCTAATTACGGCCAATTAATGGATGGATTAATGAGTACCCTGGTAGAGCCAAAATTAATTCAGCCAACATTTATTGTCGATTATCCAAAAATCATTTCTCCTCTGGCGAAAAGTCACAGAAATGGGGATCCGAATCTGGTCGAACGCTTCGAGCTTTTTATTGGCGGAGCGGAATTTGCAAATAGTTTTAGTGAGCTGAATGATCCAATTGATCAGAGAGCAAGACTGGAAGCCCAGGCTCGCCTGGCACTGGATGGAGATGAAGAAGCACAACCTGTTGACGAAGATTTCCTGCGGGCCCTGGAATGCGGAATGCCCCCTACGGGCGGAGTAGGTCTGGGAATTGATCGTCTGGTTATGCTGTTTACGGAAAACCGGTGGATTAAAGATGTTATTCTTTTTCCTGCTCTGCGCCGGGAAGAATAACGGGAATGCTTGATGAATGTATCTTTTCTTTTAGCCTTAAGACAGCTTAGTTCCGCACAAAAAGGAACTTTTACGCGGGTTGCGGCCATACTGGCTACTGCCGGGTTGGCGGTGGGCATTGCTTCCCTGCTGGTCACTTTATTTATTATTGACGGATTTGAAAATACTTTATCAACAAAAATAGCTGATTTTGACGGTCACCTGAGAATAAGACACTACCTTCAGCGCCCACTTGAAAGAAATATATCAACCCTGGACAGCACCCTTGAATTATTTCCTGAAGTCGTTAAACATTCATTTATCCAGGAATCCGCTTTATTACGGAAAGGCATACTGGCGGAGGGAGTACTGGCCGAGGGACTGGAAGCGAACGGAGTAGAATTTCTGGAGCAAATTATCGTTGACGGAAAGGCGAATCTGGTTTCGGGCAGTGTAATTTTAGGACAGCGGCTGGCATCAAAACTTAATTTAAAAGTGGGTGATAAAATTGTTCTTTTTGACCTGAAATCAATGAGCAATTTCAATTCTCAGCGCAGATTAAAATCTTTTATTATATCCGGACTTTTTCATTCCGGATTAGGGGAATACGATCAATCCCTGATTTATCTTTCCCTGAAAGACGCTCAATTTCTATTCGACTATGAAAGTAGAATTACGGGATACATTCTGCGTCTGAAAAACACGGAGAATATTGAAAATCTCTCAACAATTTTAAAAAACTCCCTGCCATACCCTTATATGGTCATGTCCTGGAAGGAAAAAAATAGAGCTCTTTTTAAATGGATGAATATTCAGCGCTGGCCGATTTTATTCATTTTTGGACTAATTGCTGTGGTTGGAATTGTAAATATTGTATCGGCACTGACAATGATAGTTGTTGAAAAAATAAGCCAAATCGGGATTTTTGCATCATTAGGCCTGTCCCGCCGGAAAATTCAGGAAATATTTTTGTATAAAGGTATGATTATAGGTTTATCCGGATCTGTTTTAGGCGCCTTCCTGGCTATTTTACTGGCTGGAATCCAAATCAATTTTGAAGTTTTTTCATTACCTGAAGATATTTATTTTATGGACCAGGTTCCCATATCAATAAATATTGGAACAATCATTTCCATTATTCTGCTGGGATTTTTTACCTCATTACTGGCTTCGCTCTGGCCCACCCGAAGGGCTGGAAAAATTATGCCGGCCAAAGCCCTGAAATACGAATGAAATTTGCTTTTTATATTGCCCGGCGGTTTATGTTAGGGGGCAAGGGTTCCGGACCCAGCCGCCTGAACGGCTGGATTGCAATCGCCGGATTAACAATCGGAACATTAGCCATGGTTTTGTCTGCAGCTGTTCTGAACGGTTTTGAATTACGAGTAATTCAACGTGTAATTGGATTTGAAGGAGATTTGCGCATCAGCAATTTGCCTCAAGACTATAAGACCGTGTTTATGAAATTGAAAAATGAAAATTCTGATATTAAGGAAATTCTTTTATTTCAGCAGCGACGGGGAATTATTTTGGGTCGTAATAACAGTCAACGCATGGTCACATTCAAAGCTGTTGATCCGGAAAAAATTATGAATTTTTATGATTTGAACATGGATTATCACGAAAAATCATCAAATTTACCAAAATTTTATTTAGGAGCCGCAACCGCCAGGCGTTTGAATGTAGGATTAGGTGAGGCAGTAAGGATTTACAGCCCTATCGACCAGGGCGGCGGATTAAATATGCCGCGGCAAATTCACGGTCTGGTGGGGGGTATTTTCCAGGTAAAAGTACTTGATATTGATGACAATTTGGTTTTTATCCCCCGTGCTGTCGGAGAACAATTATTTGTTCGTAAATCCGGTCCTGACGGATTGGATATCCGTTTGATTAAGGAAACTTCTGCTCTGGGTATAAAGAAAATACTGGCAGCAGAATATCCGGACTACCGTGTTGAAACCTGGGAAGATATGCATCATGATTTATTTTCTGCCATGCGCCTGGAAAAAATTGGCGCATTGATAGTTTTGAGCCTTATTATTGTAGTGGCATGTTTTAATCTTAATACTACCTTGATTTTAGTAGCAGCACAAAAAATACGCGAATTCGGAATTCTGCAGACATTAGGCACAAACAGGAAAAAAATTAAATTAATTATTCTAACTCAGGGATTTCTCATAGGTGGAACCGGTAGTTTAGCAGGCCTGATATGCGGAATTGGATTTGTGTACTCCCAAAATAAATTTGGTATTATTTCATTACCGGAAGATATTTATTTTACCGATAAATTGCCCATGGAAATAATGGGATTTGATTTATTGCTGATTCTATTAGTTACCCTGGGCATGATATTGACGGCAGCCTTCCGGGCTGCAAAACAGGTTTTAATAATTAAACCTAAAGACGCTTTATATTTGGAAAAATGATTTTAAAAGCTCAAAATATAACCAAAACCTTTTCTAACGGATCGAGAACTCTTTCGGTTTTTTCAGATATTTCATTGGATATTAATCAAGGGGATCTAATTACCATTATGGGTCCCAGCGGGGCGGGAAAATCTACCTTGCTGAATATACTGGGTACCCTGGAAAAACCAGATTCAGGGGATATTAATATCAATGGGAAGGATGTCCTTACCATGAGTAATAAAGAATTATCTTTGTTAAGGAACAAATATTTGGGATACGTTTTTCAATTTCACCATCTTCTGCCCGAATTTACAGCCCTTGAAAATATACTAATGCCGGCCAGAATTGCGGGACTTGAAAATAAAGAAAAACGAGCATTGGAATTGCTTGACTATGTTGGGCTTCTTGAGAGAAAACAAGATTTTCCAAGCCAGCTTTCCGGAGGAGAAAGATCCAGAATTGCTGTTCTTAGAGCTTTGATTAATAAACCTGCTCTGGTTCTGGCGGATGAACCAACCGGAAACCTGGATATGGGAAATGGAAACAAAATGGTTAATTTAATTCTTGATTTAAATAAGGAGTTTAAACAGGCTTTTGTGCTGACTACTCATAATCCTGACGTAGCTGAAATCGGACATAAAAAATATAAATTAGAAAACGGTGACCTAATTATTCGCTGATTATTACAATGCGTATTCTATCCAATCTTTACGGGAAAATCATAGATTTTCCGTAACGGGTAATTGTAAAAAATTCATTGAATTTTTTACGTGAGGAGGAAAAATTAGGAAAATTTTCCG
>JAZFSI010000047.1:0-14086 GCA_036446075.1 Fidelibacterota bacterium | reverse complement strand
TGGATTAGCAGGTCCGCTGCACGGTCTTGCCAATCAGGAGTGTTTACAGTTTGTGCTGGAAATTCGAGATTATTTTAAGGGCGCCCCTGATCGGGATAGTCTAAAAAAATTCTGCTGGGACCGCCTTAACAACGGCAGAGTAATTCCAGGATATGGACACGCAGTATTACGCTGCCCTGATCCAAGATTTACAGCCTTCATGAAGTTCGGTAAAAATAATATCAAAGATGATGCTGTTTTTTCAATTGTAGAAAATCTCTTCGAAATAATTCCCGATGTTTTGACTGAACAGGGAAAAGCAAAGAATCCCTGGCCAAACGTAGATGCGGCCTCCGGATCTTTGCTATATCATTATGGAATGACCGAAACCAATTATTATACTGTTCTGTTTAGTATTTCGAGAGCTATGGGCATGATCTCCCAATTGGTCTGGAACCGGGCTATGGGAATTCCCATTACCAGGCCTAAATCTGTAACTACGGCATGGCTGAAGGCTAATAGTTGAAAATAGTTTTTAAAACATTAATATGGGTTCTTTCTTTGGGATTTTCTCCGGATCTTCTGGGGGGTGTGGAAATAAATTTAGAAAGCCTGGAAAAGCATGTACGCACAGACGGACGTATTAAAGCCTGGATTTATTTTACAGACAAAGGTGATCCCGCCCGTGTTTTAAGCAGGCAGTCTCAGGTTAGATTATCGGAAAAAGTAATTCAGCGCAGGGCCAAGGTTGGTATTAAAGGCAGTACTTGGTATGATACACCTGTAAATATTGATTACATTCAATCAGTTTTGGCGGGGGGTGCTGACCTCCAGCAGGAAAGCCGCTGGTTAAATGCAATTTCCGTATTTTCGACTCTTGAGGAATTATCTGCAATCGCTGAATTAACCTGGGTTAAAGAAATAATTCCTGTTTTTACGCACCGCCGACAGATTCCGGAAATAGAGGAATCAAAGCCAGAGGGAATCAACAAATCAAAATCAGGCCCATTTGATTATGGCGCTGCCTTAGAGCAAATAGAGCAGATAAATGTGCAGGAAGCCCACACCGCAGGGTATTTTGGCCAGGGAGTAATAGTATTAATCCTGGATACCGGGTTTTATACTGAACATGAAGTATTTGATTCTCTGACTATAATCGCAACCAGGGATTTTATCAACGACGATGAAATTGTATCCAATGAGCCCGGGCAGGACGTGGAAAATCAGCAGAACCACGGCACTTATACTTTTTCGGCTTTAGGCGGGTATGCTCCCGGGAAATTGGTAAGTCCGGCTTTTAAAGCAGAATTTATTCTGGCCAAAACAGAAAGACTAGAAGAGGAGATTCAGCAGGAAGAAGATGATTACGTGGCTGCGCTGGAATGGGGTGAATCTTTAGGCGCTGATATAGTTTCTTCTTCATTAGGGTATCTTGATTGGTACACTTTCCAGGATTTGGACGGTAATACAGCTGTTACCACAAAAGCAGTAGATATAGCTGTATCCCTGGGCATGGTCTGCGTGACAGCGGCTGGTAATGAAAATGGGAGTAGCTGGAACCATATTATAGCGCCGGCAGACGCAGATTCAGTAATTTCCGTAGGTGCAGTTGATAGATTTGGAAATATCGCTTCTTTCAGTTCACGCGGTCCATCTGCGGACGGCAGAATCAAGCCCGAAGTCTGTGCCAGAGGTGTTGCCACAGCCTGTGCCACTCCCAGTAAACTGGAATACACAAATTTAAACGGTACATCTTTATCGACACCTCTCGTGGCGGGGGCAGCCGCTCTGATCCTGAGCGCTAATCCGGAATGGACTCCAATGATGGTACGAGAGGCATTGCTCATTACAGCCAGTAAATACTTGAATCCGGATAATACTTATGGCTGGGGCATAATCGATGTCTGGACGGCCATAAATTATGATGGGTTTGAAACCGGGACAGAGGATGAAAAATTTATTCCCGAATTATATTCAATATCAAGAGCCTACCCAAATCCATTTAATCCGATGGTCAATTTTTCTGTTAACATTGGTACTTCAGGCTCCGTCACTTTGACCGTATTCAATCTGCTTGGTCAGCCTGTTGAAAATATTTATCAGGGCCTTTTGGCGCGAGGGTTGCATAAATTCAGATGGAACGCCAGCGGCCGGAGTACCGGTATTTATTTTATACATCTTGAATCTGATGAGCATTCGTTTATGCGGAAAATTACTTATTTGAAATAATACTTCCGGTGATTTGAAAAAATTCTTTGAATTTTTTCCGTGAATAGTGAATAGTGAATAGTAAGAGAGGTGACAGGTGACGAGCTTCTGAAATCTGGCTTCTGATTTCTTTTTCACCGCTCGTAACTCGTAACTCTTAACTTAACTAATATTTCCTGAATGCAAATTAATCAGATTTGGTGATTAGTAATTCTTTGCTTATTTTCAACTATGCTAGAAAATAAAATTAGCGGTGAATTTGATGATGAACAATCCATAATGGATGAAATTGAAAAAGAAACTGATCAAAACATTCACGAAGCTGTCACTTTAAACGATCCTCTATCCGTTCTCGATTTAAATCCACCCGTAATAGTTCCCGAAGGTACAACCATATTTGATGCAGTTAAACGGATTCAAAATCGGGCGGTTGGCTGTGTTCTGATCGTTAAGAATAGCGCTTTGGCCGGTATCCTGACTGAGAGAGATATTCTATTGAAGATTACAGGCAGAGGATTAGATTTCCATAAAGCAATTGTAGATAATTTTATGACTCCAAATCCTGAATATTTAAAAATGATTGATCCTATTGCATATGCTTTTAATAAAATGACAGTGGGCGGTTTCAGGCATATTCCAATCGTTGAAGAGGGGAAAAAACCAATTGGATTGGTTTCTTTAGTTGATATAGTTCGCCATATTTCCAATTATTTCAGTGATGAAATCATAAATTTACCTCCCAAACCGCAGCGAAAGTCCTTACCCAGCCGCGAGGGCGGTTAAATTATTTTCAACTTAATTTTTCTGGAATTGTTATAATGCCCAGAATTATTTCAGTCATAATCCTGATATTACTGGCAGGTTGCGCCACGCATCCAACCATGACTTCTAAAATATTAGAACCCGGTGAAATCTCCAGCGGATACACCTTGTCCTCTGAAAATATTCTGCCTTATTTATGGTGGCGAAAAGGTATTTCTGATAAAAGCAGTCTGGGCTTTCGAATCGGGTTACCAATCTACGGAACAGGTCTTGATTATAGCAGAATATTATACGTTAAGGAAAATAAAAGGGATGTTTTGAATCTGTCCTGGTCTTTAAATCCCAATTATAATATGGATGCCACCTATTATAAGTTTAAAACCAAAATGGCCCGCAGCGGATTTCTTAAAACACGCTGGTGGGGAATCAGGGGTATGTATATACCAAAGGGAATCTCCGGAGGAACCAGCACCAGAATGGGCTTGTTATACGGAAGACAGGCTAATCCGCGCTGGGGTTTTGAGATTGGTTATTATCATGATTTCAGTTCTATTCCGATTACAGAACTTTTTAATTTTGGATGGGATCCTTTAGACTCCAAAAACAAGGCCAGATACGGGGATACGCCCCATGTAGATCCCGGCTCCGGGTTTCCTTCTGAATTTGCCCGCCTGACAGGGTTGTCCGTAATGCTTTTTTTCACTTTTGATAAACAGGAAAAAAACAGCCAAAGTAAATAGCCGCCGGTGATTAAATCCTTTATCACCATAAAAATCATGGAAAGGATTTTTTACAATAGTATTCTCCCTAAATATTAGTTTTAATCAATTTTCTTTAAAGTTTTTAATATAACTTCGCCCCTTCCTATGAACGCGAATATTAATATTACCCGGAACCAGGCGGCGAGGGGCGGTTCCGATCTTAAAAGTTTTATTAGTCAGCGCTTTTTTCTTGCTGCTCGTTTAAAGCATTCCGAAGCCACAAATTTTCATCCCTTGATTCTATTGAATGCCATAAAGAATATTATTGGTGACCAGAGGCATAATCCTTCCACCTTATTGCTCAAAGAAATAGAAGACCTTAGCCGGGGAAAAACCGTC
The DNA here is from genome assembly GCA_036446075.1 of Fidelibacterota bacterium. Classification (GTDB taxonomy): domain Bacteria; phylum Fidelibacterota; class Marinisomatia; order Marinisomatales; family TCS55; genus JAZFSI01. Next base: position 10,037 of record JAZFSI010000047.1, on the reverse strand, counting down.
AGGGAAGATGATAATACTATTTTAAATCAAGTAGCCAAAGCAGGTTTGGGAAAATCAATATTTATTATGGATATGGAAGATGCCTGTCAAGCGGGTAATCTTCAGCTTATGGAACAAGAAGCGGCCAGATTACATTGGGCTTCAGAAAATGGATCGGCTGCTTTGGAAATTTTGATTGAGTTAGCGTTGCAGGATTTCGAAAAAAACGGAATTCTGGCTTTCCATCTTCAGCGTGCCTGCGCGTTTGCGGGAAAAAATTTAAAAACCTGGAGGTTCACAAGGACCCTGCTAATTGAAATGGGTAAAGAATCTTTACCGGAACCGCATCTTGAAAAGGATCTGAACCCCTGGATATTTATGGGTAAAATTTTGAATATTCCCCAACCCCATTTGTGGGTAAAATACAGTGTTGCGCTGCGCCTATGGCAGGGAGAATATACCCGCGCGAAAGGATACCGGAGAGAAATTTCCCATTGGCTGGACAATCTAAGCTTAACTGGAGATTTTTTTGATTTGACCGGAAAATTAAATGATCTGAAAAGTTATGTCGAAAATGGCGGTACGTATTTTATCAAATTAGGCGAATCGCTGCTGAAAAACGAAACTGGAGAAAAATTATCCGCTGTGGAAGCGCTGCGATATCTTGCAAATAATTGTCCCCGGCCGGAATTACGCAAGGTTGCCCGGGCCATTGAAATTTTGAAAGAGTTATAATGAATATTGGCGGATACGAAATTTACTGTATAACAACCAGCCAGTTTGCCTTAGACGGGGGAGCAATGTTTGGTATTATTCCCAAAACATTATGGGAAAAACAGGCTCAAGCAGATGAAAGTAATAGAATTTCCATGGTAACCCGCTCCATGCTGCTGGTCGGCCACGGAAGAATTATAATAATAGATACCGGAATTGGTGATAAATGGACAGAAAAATTCCGTTCGATTTATAAAATTGACTCAGGCATTTTTAACCTGGAAACAGAATTAAAAAAGTTTGGCTTTAGTCCCCTGGATATAACGGATGTTTTATGTACACATCTGCATTTTGACCATATCGGCGGTAATACAAAATTTGTAAATGGTAAATCGGAACCTGTCTTCCCGCATGCCGTTTACTGGATGCAGAAGGAAAATTTTGCTTTAGCCAATTCTCCCGGCCAAAAAGACCAGGGCAGTTTCAGGCCGTCAGACTGGTCTGTTTTAAGGAAAAATAATATGATCAGGATTGTAAACGGAAAAGATAAATTTCTTCCTAATATTGATATTTTATTGACTTACGGCCATACAACCGGAATGATGCACCCGATTATTAGAGACAATCTTAAGTCTATTATTTATGGTGCTGATTTATTTCCTTTGGCCGCCCATATCCCGGTTCCCTGGGTCATGGCTTACGATAATCTGCCGGTACAATCAGTTAAAGAAAAGAAAAAACTGCTGCCTGAACTGGTTAAAAATGAAACAATAGTATTCTTTGAACATGATCCCCGGATTCAAGCCGGGACAATCGGTTTTGACGGACGAAATTATAACCTTAAAAATTCTGTTAAAATTAATGAATGATCATTATGAAGAATCATATTTCGAGCAGGGTATGGCAGAATATGAAAAAGGTGATTATTTCCAGGCTCACGATATTTGGGAAGAATTATGGTCGGATTATTCACAGAAAGACCGATTGTTCATCCAGGGATTAATACAATTATCCGTGAGTTTTGTGCATTTACAAAATGGAAATCTTACCGGAGCGCGAAACCTGCTATTGAAATGCAGGCAGAAATTTGACAATTATTCCGGGAACCTGCGCGGAATAAATGTGGAGAATCTGAAGGAATCTCTGGATATTCTAGGTATTGTTTACAAAAAATTAGAAAATCCGCAGGAATTTGACTGGGACCTTGTCCCAAAATTATAAGGAAATATATGAATTCAATCACATTGTTTATGAGAAATTTAAAGCTGGCCTCGGATTTATCTGATCACATTGCTGTTTTAGACAAAAGTGTAGAAATACACGAAAATTTGGATGATTTTTCAGCATTGTCCAAATTAGTCTTCATAGACTTAGACGAGAAAGATTTTGGAAACGTAGATTTTATCAGTTCCCTTTTTACTAAAGTTAAAAACATAACGATCATCGGGTTTTTAACTTCTATGCAAAAAAATACGGTTGATAAATTTAAATCCGCCGGCTGCACAATGATTCTGACAAAATCTTCTGCCGTAAAGAACATTTCCAGCCTGGTTAAAGAATTTGGGAATGATTAAAACCCAGAATATTAAAACCCTGGGCAAAGAATTAGTTCAGCGCCTTAAACTTGCATACCCCCATGCAAAATGTTCTTTAAATTATTCTAATCCCCTGGAACTTCTGGTAGCCACTATTTTATCGGCACAATGTACAGACCGGCGTGTTAACCTGGTGACTCCCGGTTTATTTAAAACATATCACAGTGCAGAAGCATTTGCATATGCGGACCTGCAGGTTTTAGCTGCCCAGATCAAATCCTGTGGATTTTTTAATCAAAAAGCCCGCAGCATTCAAGGGACCTGCTTAAAAATAGTCGAGGAATATGGAGGCCGCGTCCCCCGCAGTATGGATGAATTAATTCAATTACCGGGAGTGGGCCGTAAAACCGCCAATTGTCTGCTGGGCGAATGTTTTAAGCGGCCGGCCATGGTTATTGACACACATATGATTAGAATTATGAATCTGCTGGGTTTTACAATAACCAAAGATCCCCGGAAAATAGAAAATGCACTTATGGATATTTTTGAACAAAAAGAATGGGTGAAACTTACTCATAGGATTATTGCTCATGGACGGGAAATTTGTGTATCCCGCAGACCGCGCTGCTCCGATTGTGTACTGGCTGATATATGCTCCTTCTATTCCCCGGAATAAATGGAAATTAATAATGGAAAAAAAACTTAAATTATAATCTATTAATTAATTGCAGGATACAATTAAATGAACCTCTATCTTACTAAAGTTTTTCATTTCAATGCAGCTCACCAATACGGTCATAAAAATTGGCCTCGTAAAAAAAACGAGGATATTTTTGGTATCGATGCGCGTCTCCACGGCCATAATTACGTTTTAGAAGTTATGGTGAAAGGATCGATAGACCCTGTAACCGGTTATATCGTAGACTTAAGACAGCTTAAAAAGATTGTTAACAAATTTGTTATTAATGTACTGGACCACACCCAGCTGGAAAAAGATATTAGCTGGTTTAAAGATAAACAGCCTTCCTCAGAAAATTTAATTATGTTTATCTGGCGTGAAATTTCTGCCCGTTTTGATAAGGGACTTTATCGTCTGCGCCTGCGGGAGACACCTTCCATATTCACTGATTATTACGGACCGGAGATTTAAGCGGACCGAAGATTTAATGGAATTCAAAAACAGACTTTATCTAATTCTGGCCGCCATTTTTATTGCATCCCTGGTCAGTGCAAACCTTATTTTTCAAAAGTTTTTTACATGGTCGCCATTTGGTTTATACACGTTTGAACTCTCGGTGGGCATATTGCCGTACCCTGTCACTTTCCTATGCACAGATTTGATTTCAGAACTCTACGGCAGAAAAAAAGCTAATTTAGTCGTAATCTCCGGTTTAGTTGCCAGTCTATTTGTTTTTGGAGTGATAATGCTGGCCAATGCGGTTCCCCAGACTGATTGGTCACCTGTAAATGATGAAACGTTTAATCGTGTTTTCGGATTATACGGACCGGCAGTATTTGCCTCCATGATCGCCTATCTCACGGCTCAATTTATAGATATAAGAATTTTCCATTTTTGGAAACGTCTGACCAAAGGCAAACATCTGTGGTTAAGAAATAACGGCTCCACGATTGTATCTCAACTGATAGACACGGCCACGGTTCTTGTATTATTATGTGCAGCCGGAGCCATAGAATGGTCCCGTTTCTGGCCCTTATTGCAAAATGGATTTTTGTTCAAGGTCTTAGTAGCTCTGGCAGATACGCCCTTATTTTATTTAGGAGTAAAATTATTGAAAGGCCGTGTTCACGAAGATCCCCTTGAACTTAATTGGGAAAAATAATATTTTATCCGGGAGGATTTATAATGCAGAAAAAATTTGAAAAAATTGAAAAAATTACGGAGGAATTACTGGAAATTATTGGTGAGGATCCAAATCGGAACGGGCTTAAAAAAACTCCTTTGAGAGTATCAAAATCATGGAAGTATTTTTCCACCGGGTACAGGACAAACCTGGAGGAAATTGTAAACAACGCTATTTTCGAGGAAGACTGCAGTGAAATGATATTAGTTAAAAATATTGAATATTTTTCCCTCTGCGAACATCATCTGGTGCCTTTTTTCGGACGCTGTCATGTCGGTTATATTCCCGATGGCAGAATAATAGGTTTATCAAAAATTCCCCGCATTGTTGACATGTTTGCCAGGCGCCTGCAGGTTCAGGAAAGACTTACGGCACAGATTGCTGAATCCCTGGCTGAAATACTGAAACCGGTCGGCGTGGGCGTAATTGTAGAAGGGCGCCATTTATGCATGCAGATGCGCGGTGTAGAAAAACAAAATAGTATTGCAACAACCAGCGCCATGCTGGGGCAATTCAGAAAATCGGCTGAAACACGTTCAGAATTTATCAGCCTCACTTTGAGCAAGAATTAATCAAAAACGCTATTCATGCAAAAATTTAATAAAATTATAGATGGCGTATGAAAGAAAATTCCATGGAAAAATTTGAAGTAGCAGTTTTGGGAGGGGGTCCCGGGGGATACGTGGCTGCTGTAAAGGCAGCGCAATTGGGAAAAAATACAGTAATTATTGATGGGGAACGATTAGGTGGAATTTGTCTTAATTGGGGCTGCATACCAACTAAAGCGCTGCTGAAAAATGCAGAAGTGCTGCACCTGATAAAAAAAAGCAGCAGGTTTGGAATCAATATTCCGGATTATGAGGTTGATTTTGCAAAGATAATAAAACGCAGCAGGGACGTATCATTAAGGCTTTCAAAAGGTGTTGATTTCCTCATGAAAAAAAATAAAATAGTGCATTTATCCGGGCGCGGTAAACTTGTTTCCAGAACAACTGTGGAGGTAGATGACGGAAAAAAAACAATTACCGTTAAAGCTCAAAAAATAATAATTGCAACGGGGGGACACCCCCGTGTATTTCCAGGCCTGGAATTGGATGGAAAACAAGTGATATCCTCTAAAGAGGCCATGATCCTGAAGCAGCCGCCCAAAAGGATGATCATCATCGGCGGCGGCGCGATTGGTGTGGAATTTGCCTATTTTTACAATGAATTCGGTACTGAAGTTCAATTATTGGAAAAACTGCCCCACATATTGCCTCTTGAGGATGAAGATATAAGCTGGGAAGTTGAAAAAAGTTTCAAAAAATCAGGAATTAAAATTCAGGGCGGCACAAATGTTATTAAACTTGAAAAGCACAGGACCGAAGTAAAGGTCTTTGCCGAAAAAGACGGCCGGCAGGAAGTATTGATCGGAGATATTGTACTCGTTGCAACGGGGATAAAAGGCAATATAGGCAATATCGGCCTGGAAAAAGTGGGTGTAAAAACTAAACAGGATGCAATTGTAATTAACGAGTATAATCAAACTTCAGTAGATAATATCTATGCCATTGGAGATGTAACCGGCCCGCCCTGGCTGGCTCATGTAGCATCGGCGCAGGGGCACGTGGCCGTGGAACATGCTGTGACCGGTACGGCCCGGCCTATTGATTATTCCAATATACCGGCCTGTACCTACTGTAATCCTCAGGTTGCATCCATCGGATTAACTGAGGCCAGAGCCAGAGCCGAAGGTTATGATGTAAAAGTAGGACGTTTTGATTTTCGAGCCAGCGGTAAAGCCATGGCCGGCGGAGATACTACGGGTTTTGTAAAAATAATTTTTGACGGAGAATACGGCGAACTTTTAGGATGCCACATTGTCGGTTCTGAAGCCACTGAATTGATTGCAGAACTGGGAGTAGCCAAAACATTAGAAACTACCTGGCAGGAACTGGCCCTGACCGTGCATGCCCACCCAACGCTTTCGGAAGCGATCATGGAAGCGGCCCTGGATGCTTTTGGGCGGAGTGTACACAAATAAGATGATTGATTTAAGGAAATACCTGTAAAAAATGGACCTGAAGACAAATATATTAATAAAAGATCTGGGAACCCAAGATTATAAAAATGTTTGGGATTTTCAGAAAAATCTACAGCAAAAAATTATTATGGGAAAGCAGCCGGATACACTTCTGCTGGTGGAACATGAACCGGTCTATACCATGGGAAAAAACGGTAATCCGGACCATGTGTTGCAGAATAGATCTATTAATACAAAAATTTACCAGGTGGAACGGGGCGGAGATATTACTTTTCATGGTCCGGGGCAATTAGTAGGTTATCCCATCCTGGATCTGCATCATTATGAAAAAAGTATCAGCTGGTATATGCGGACCCTGGAAACTATGCTGATCCGGACTTTGGGCCATTTTGGAATTGAAGGTGAACTGAAAAAAGGATTAACCGGGGTCTGGGTGGAAGACGAAAAAATCGCAGCACTGGGCGTAAGAATATCCCGCTGGGTCACAATGCATGGATTTGCTTTAAACGTGAATACGGACCTGGAATATTATCAGAGCATAATTCCCTGCGGTATTTTTGAATATGGAGTAACATCCATGCAGGAATTAACCGGAGAAAAAGTTGATATGCAGCTCTTTAAAGATACAGTAAAAGCTGAGTTCCGTAATTTTTTCTGTCGGATTAAATCATGAGTCGCCTTGAATTAACCAGGTTTTCAGCCGCATATTCATATTTTACAGAAATCGAGGAGTGTACATCGTCAACACCTTACAAGGGAGAAATATTCATCAGGAAAATGAATAAGTTTAATAATTTGAAAAATGTGAGAATAAACTAATGGCCCGGCTGCACGGTTTTCAAAAAAGAGATCTATTAAATATTTTTGAATATATGATGTTGGCCCGCAGAATGGATGAAAAAATGCTCATGATGCTGCGCCAGGGTAAAAGTTTTTTTCTCACGGCCGGGTCCGGGCATGAAGCTGCTCAGCTGGCCGCTGCGGCAAATTTACAGCCCGGTAAGGACTGGTCTTATTTATATTACCGTGAACTGGCTTTTTATTTAAAGATGGGAGGCCGGGCTAAAGACGTCTTTCTTTCTTTTTTGGCTCGAAAAGATGATCCCGATTCGGGCGGGCGTCAATTTCCTTATCATTTCAGCCGGAAAGATCTTAGGATTGTTAGTCCTTCCAGTGCCACAGGAATGCAGTTTTTACAGGCAGTGGGAACAGCTTTGGGTGTTAAGTGGGAAAAATTAAAAGAAGTAGTATATGTGTCCAGCGGGGAAGGTGCCACCAGCCAGGGTGATTTTCATGAAGCTTTGAACTGGGCCAGCCGGGAAAAATTACCGGTTATTTTCCATATTCAGGATAATGATTATGCCATCAGCGTTCCCAAAGCACAGCAGACGGCCGGCGGATCCATCTATGACATGGTAGGTGGATATAAAAACCTGGCTCGTTATAATACAGACGGTACCAACTATTTTGAGACAAATCTTGCCTTTAAAAATGCAGTAGACCGGGCCCGAAAGGGTAAAGGTCCTTCCGTAATTATATCCCATGTGGTCAGGCTTTTGCCGCATTCATCTTCGGACGATCATAGAAAATATCTGCCGGAAAAAGATTTGGAAGAATTGCCCAAAAGAGATCCAATCCCAATTTTTAAAAACGAGTGCCTGAAAGCCGGTATAATATCTGAAAAAGAATTCTCCAAAATAAAGCAGGTTGTTTTTGCCCGAATAGACCGGGATGCAGACTGGGCTGAACTGCAGGAGCACCCCTCGTCAGATACTGCCCTGGACCATTTATACTCCGGAGCCGCAGATTTGAAAGAGACAAAATTGAAAACAGGCCATGATAAAGTTGTACTGGTCGATCAAATCAATCATGCGCTGCACGAAGAAATGGAACGAAATGAAAAAATGGTAATATATGGGCAGGATGTTTCTGATTTTAAAGGCGGTGTTTTCACTGCCACTAAAGGATTGTCAACAAAATACGGCGACTTGCGTGTATTTAACGCTCCTCTGGCAGAATCCTCTATTATCGGTACCGCCCTGGGGCTGGCAGTACGGGGTTATAAACCTGTGGTTGAAATCCAATTCGGAGATTATATCTGGACCGCCATGATGCAGATTAAAAATGAAGTGGCCATGCTGCGCTACCGTTCTAATAATTCCTGGTCCTGTCCCATGGTTATAAGGGTGCCTGTGGGCGGGTATATTCACGGCGGACCCTACCATAGTCAATCAATTGAAAGTTATTTTTATTCCCTGCCGGGAATTCGCATGGCCTACCCCTCAAATGCAGGCGATGCCAAAGCATTGCTCAAAGCAGCCTGCCGCATGGATGACCCTGTATTATTTTTTGAACATAAGGGATTATACAGGCAGGGATTTGCAGCTGCTTTAGAACCGGATGATAATTATATTTTACCCTTTGGTAAAGCCAGAATAGTAACTGAGGGTAATATTCTAACTTTAATTACCTGGGGAGCAATGGTTCAAAAATCCCAGGAAGCAGTCAAAGCCTGTGACCTGGACGAAGGCATGGTGGAAATCATTGATTTACGAACTTTGAATCCTTTGGATCTGGAAACAATCTTGAAATCGGTACAGAAAACCGGTAAAGCTTTAGTGGTTTACGAAGCCAATAAAACCGGGGGACCCGGGGGCGAAATCGCAGCCCTTGTTTCTGAAAATTGTTTCGAATATTTGGACGGTCCCGTGAAAAGGGTGGCCGCGAAAGATTGTCACATCCCCTATAACCTGCATTTGGAAAGGGAAATACTGCCCCAGATTGAAAATATAACAAAAGTTTTAACCGCCTTGCTGGAATATTGATGTTAGTAGATATAATCATGCCAAAAATGGGAGAATCCATAACTGAAGGCACAATTTTAGAGTGGCGTAAAAAAGTGGGTGAATCCATAGAAAGAGATGAAATTTTCCTGGAGATTGGAACCGATAAAGTGGATTCTGAAATTCCGGCCCCTAATTCTGGTATATTGGCAGAAATTTTAGCCCAGCCCAATGAAGTTGTTCCTGTGGGAGAAGTTATCGCCAGAATTGAAACGGAAAGCGGTGCAGTTTTGGAAAAATCACAGGTTTTGGAGACTCAGGGAAAAAAACCGGTACAGAAATCTAAAAAAGTAACTAAGGACATTTCCGGGTCTGTTCGGCCCAAAAGTGAAATGAAAAGAAATGCAAAAAGATTTTTTACGCCGGTGGTTAGTAAAATTGCGGAGGAAGCCGGAATTTCAATTTCTGATCTTAATAAAATTCCAGGCACTGGAGCAGGCGGCCGAGTGACAAAACAGGATATTTTATATTATATTCAAAAAGAAAAACGGGTTCCAGTAAAAAGTATAAAACCTGATCCTGCCGGGGCTGCTGAGGAGACAGTGGAAATGGACAATATGCGTAGAATAATTGCCGAACGCATGCGCCATAGCCTGGATACGGCTGCCCATGTTTACGTAATGAATGAAGTAGATATGTCCCTGATTTTGGATTTTATTCAAATCCAGGGAGATGAATTTTACGAAAAAGAAAAATTTAAACTTACTCTAACGCCTTTTATTATAATGGCTGCAGTAGCTGCCGTTAAAACATTTCCCAAGTTTAATGCAGAGTTGGAAGGTACTGTAGTTATCCACCATAAACACATTAATATGGGTATGGCGGTAGCTCTGGAAAAAGGACTGATGGTGCCCGTAATTAAAAATTGCGAGGAATTAAATTTTCTGGGCCTGTGCCGGAAGGTTAGAGATTTAGCCGTACGCACTAGAAATAAGAACATTTCGGCGGATGAACTCCAGGGATCGACTTTTTCAATTACTAATTTTGGTGTTTTTGACGTAACTATGGGTACTCCCATAATCAACCAGCCCAACGTTGGAATTCTGGGTGTCGGCGCTGTTAAAAAACGAGCTGTTGTCCG
>JAZFSI010000046.1:0-5981 GCA_036446075.1 Fidelibacterota bacterium | reverse complement strand
CGTGCACTAGGTTCGATACCGATTGACGGATTTATTGGACCTGCCCATGTCAGTATGGTTATCGGTAGTCAACCCTATGAATATTTTGCCGAAGAATACCGAAAACCGGTGGTTATCGCAGGTTTTGAACCGCTGGATATTTTACAGGCAATTCTGATGCTGGTTGCACAAATAAATTCCGGACGAGCAGAAGTAGAGAATGAATACAGCCGTGTTGTCAAACGCGGGGGAAATACGAAATCGAAACAACTTGTAGCCGAAATATTTGAATTACGCCGGCGATTCCAGTGGCGCGGACTGGGATCCGTACCATATAGCGGTTTAAAAATTAAATCTGAATTTTCTGCCTGGGATGCTGAAGTTCAGTTTACAATTCCCGAACAAAATATAGCGGACCATAAAGCTTGTGAATGCGCTGCTGTTTTACGCGGAGTAAAAAAACCACCGGAATGTAAAGTATTTGGCCTGAGCTGTACTCCGGAAACCCCTCTGGGCAGCTGTATGGTATCGGCTGAAGGAGCCTGTGCGGCATATTATACTTACGGACGTTTTCGTGCCTTTGGAGCTGAATCTTGAAAAAGTTGAAAAAACCTGTACGTTTTCAAAAACGCTTGAACATTCCCAGGGGTAAGGTGGAAATGAAACATGGCAGCGGCGGCCGGGCAATGGGCCAAATGATTGAAGAATTATTTCACCGGGCTTTCTCCAATCCATACCTGCTGCAGAAAAATGACCAGGCGGCCATTTCCCTTAAAGCCGGGAAAATTGCTTTTACCACGGATTCTTTCGTAATTAATCCATTATTTTTCCCCGGAGGGGATATTGGCAGTCTAGCAGTCCAGGGCACGGTTAATGATCTGGCCATGTCCGGCGCTGTACCTCAATTTTTATCGGCCGGTTTTATTCTTGAAGAAGGATTTCCTTTAATTGATTTGGAAAGAATCATTAAATCAATGTCCAATGCTGCCCTGGAAGCAGGTGTTCAAATCGTTACCGGAGATACTAAAGTCGTACACCGCGGTCAGGCCGATGGAATGTATATCAATACATCCGGGATTGGAACAATTCCGGATAATATTCATATTTCTGCAGAACTGGCCTGTCCCGGCGATGTCATTCTGCTGTCAGGTCCGGTTGGTGACCATGGAATTGCGGTAATGGCGAAAAGAGAAGGTTTGTCTTATTCCACAGCCCTGATATCGGATGCAGCGGCTTTAAACGGCCTGGTTTCCGTAATGCTGGAAGCGGCCGCAGATATTCATGTAATGCGTGATTTAACCAGAGGCGGTCTGGCCGCCGCCTTGAATGAAATATCCTCCACTGCGGCAGTAGGAATGCTGATTGAAGAATCTGCAGTCCCAGTTCGTCCAGAAGTACAGGCAGCCTGTGAAATGTTGGGATATGATCCTTTAAATGTAGCTAATGAAGGGAAATTAATTGCAATCTGCCCGCCTGATTCCGCCCCATCTCTTTTAAGGGCCATGCAGCGCCATCCGCTGGGTAAACAGGCCGCAGTAATCGGAAAAGTGGTAAAGGACGATCATGCATTCGTGGAAATGACAACACGCTTAGGCGGCAGACGCCTGGTTGACTGGATCTCGGGAGATCAACTTCCCAGAATTTGTTAAATGCGCATCCTTTTACTCACACAAAGTTTTAATTCCCTGGCTCAGCGGTTTTACACTGTTTTGGAAGATTCAGGGCATAATATATCAGTAGAATTCGATATTCATGAAACGGTAACCCTTGAAGCTGTAAACACATTCAAACCTGATTTGGTTATTGCACCATATTTACGCCGAAAAATTTCCCGCGAAGTCACAAATAAAGTATTATGCTGGATTGTTCATCCCGGTCCGGCAGGCGATCGAGGTCCCTCTGCCTTGGATTGGGCCATTCTCAGAGGAGAAGCATCCTGGGGAACAACAATCCTGGAAGCCATTGAAGAATATGACGCAGGACCAATTTGGGCCAGTTCGACTTTTCCCATGAGAATGGCCTCGAAAAGCTCACTTTATCGCCGGGAAATTTCTGACGCTGCCGTTGTTTGTCTGATCACGGCCTTAAAAAAGTTTGAGGAGTCTGGAAGCAATGCGAATCATGGAATCGAACCCGCCGGTCAATTCCGCCGGAAAATAACCGCTGAGGATCGAAAAATAGACTGGAAAAATGATACTGTGCTTACGGTCCTTCGTAAAATTTGGTCCGCAGACGGCAGTCCCGGCGTACTGGATGAAATCAATGGTTTTCCTTTTTATTTTCATGATGCCCTCCCGGCCGAGGGTTTAGGCGGACTGCCCGGAGAAGTACTGGGTGTTAATGCCGGCGCTGTCTGCAAAGCAGCCGTGGACGGTGCTATCTGGATCAGACATTTACGTCCCCTTAAGGATGGCGATGGACGGGGAATAAAATTACCATCCGTCCAGTGGCTAAATCAGCGCGGACTTGAATTGCCTGTATTGAAACAATCTCCCCCGGAACAAATAATTTTTGAAGCCAGGAATGGTATCGGATATTTTCATTTTCCATTCTATAATGGAGCTATGAGTACGGTGCAATGTCAACAATTGAGGCAGGAAATAAGATTAAGAAAAACCGGTCCCGAAAAAGTCTGGGTGCTTTCCGGCGGACCGGATTTCTGGTCAAACGGCCTGCATCTGGGCCAAATCGAGCAGGCCGAAAGTCCCGCCGATGAATCCATAAATAATATTACAGCAATGAATGATCTGGTACGTGAATTAATATATTGTACCGATAAATATATTATCGCCGCCCTGGCAGCGAATGCCGCCGCCGGGGGAGTATTTCTTTCATTATCTGCAGATAAAATAATAGCGAGGGAGGGAGTAATATTGAATCCCCATTACCGCAATATGGGCAATCTGTACGGTTCGGAATACTGGACATATCTGCTGCCTCGCAGATTAAATCCTCAAGCAGCTCGGGAATTGATGCAGAGAAGATTACCAATGTCTGCTAAAAGAGCATTTGGGATTGGATTAATTGATGATGTATTCAGAGCCGGCCGTGATTCTTTCAGGGGACGAATACATGCCTATGCCCGTTCAGTTAACGAGGGAGAAATATCCGGTTTACTGGATAAAAAGTCCAAAAACCTGGCGGCCGACAACGGTCGGAAAATGATTTCTGCCTACGTTAAGGGGGAAATGGAAAAAATGAAACTGAATTTCTATGGTTTTGATCCCAGCTATCATATTGCCCGCTATAATTTTATCCGCAAACAACCTCTTAGCTGGACACCCCTTTACCTGGCAAAACACCGCGCCCCGGCTCCTGAAAATACAATTTTAAATCAAAAGAAAGGATAAAACAGCATGTGCCTGGCCATACCGGGAAAAGTAATAAAACTATTTAAAAAAAATGGATTATTAATGGGCCGTGTTGATTATGGCGGCACCAGCCATGAAGCCTGCCTGGAATATGTCCCGGATATTAAGATTGGTCAGTATGCCATTGTACATGCAGGTTTTGCCCTCTCTATTCTGGATGAGGAAGAAGCAGAAAAAACACTAAAGACCTGGTCGGAAATGGTGACTGCGCTGGAGAGTGAAGGATTGGACGTCTACGGCAGTCCCTTGAAAAATAAATCCGGCGATAGAAAGTAATATACTGCTTCTGCTTGCCCCCCTCTGTCGATTTAATACACAGTGATGGGGACCGGACCATTATCCGCCTTTTATTAAAATCAGCCAGACTCTATCCAGGTCATTCCAAATATAGTTCTTCTGCCCTTTTTTTACGCGGCGGACCTATGTATTAGGTCCTGTATTATCAGGCCTGACCGGCATCATTTTTCAAGCCATTCATTGATAATCTCCATCCCCGCCGCCACAGCTTCCGGTACCAATTTTTTAACCTCTTCAGTCAGCCCAACATGCATGTCCAGACTTTTTGGAGGCACTCCAATCAGGGCGATCTCATCCGGAACCCTGCCCTTAAGTCTGGCCACCGAAAGCAGTTCACTCAACCCAATCTGGTGGGAAGATAATTTTCGATGTATAAAAGCTGGCAAATCTTCATTTTTATATAAATATACTTTGAATTCATAATCCCGGGGAATTATAGCGTCGAAGATCATTAAGCGGTCTGCGGATTCAATATAATCTAAAAGATAAATTCCCTGTGTTCCGCCGTCGATTACATTAACATTGGAAGGTAGACTATGTCGGGATTGCAGGTAGCGTACAGCTTCCACGCCAAAACCTTCATCACTTAGAACCAGGTTACCAAGTCCAAGTATATTGATTTTCATATTCGTACCTGCAGGCAAAAGCTGCCGGATAAAAGGAATCCTGTTATTTCCTGCTTATTTATGAAGGGCGAATTAGAGTATAAAAACTTTAATCAACGTATTCCGGGCCGTCCTTTACGACATGTTTATACCCGGTTATTATTGACGAAGTTATAGCAGACCGATTAACAATATCGTGTCGTACCACGGCATAAAGGTGCAGGATAAGATATACGGGAAAAATCCAGGCGCCCAGATGATGCATGGTATGCATGGTCTGGCTGCTGCCGAAAATTAACACCGTCCAGCCGAAAAATGTATCCATAAAACCGCCGGGATTATTTTCCCCATACATGGCCAGACCTGTAAATACCATAAACCATGATCCGCAGAAAATAAACAGAAAGTGTGTAATGGCCGCAACCGGATTATGTCCGCGATAATTTGGCTCTTCTTTTGAAATGAATAAATAAGATTTTAATTGTTCCTTAAAGGGCTGTCCCCACCATTTGCCGGACCAGGGTTTGAAACCGGTGAAGCGTCCAAATTTATCTTCCCCAAATAAGCCCCAGTACATACGAAAGAGGAAATTGGCGATAAAGACAAAAGCGCTCCCAAAATGCACGTACCGAACCCAGGCCATTTGATTGTACCAGACAGCCTCTCCCGCGGAGGGGCTTAAAACCGGGGAAGCAATGTACAGCCCTGTAATGAACAAGGCTGTCATACAAAGTGCATTTATCCAGTGATATATCCTTACTGGCAGACGCCATACATAATGTTCTTTAAGTAATTGTCCCATGTCTGCTCCCTATGAGATTTTTACAGATGTTATTTCATTACCGTTCATATCCAGGATATGCGAGGCACAGGCCAGGCAGGGGTCAAAGGAATGAATTGTCCTGAGCACCTCAAGCGGTTGTTCAGGATCTGCCATGGGTGTTCCCTTTAAGGCAGATTCATAAGCTCCGGAATTACCGTCTTTGTCCCTGGGTGAAGCATTCCAGGTCGATGGAACTACTATCTGGTAATCTTCGATTTTACCCTCTTTGATATGAATCCAGTGACCCAGTGATCCCCGCGGTGCTTCAGTATATCCGAAACCTTTGCAGTCACTTGGCCAGCGGTCGTGCTCCCATTTTTCCGAGTTGAATACTTTGGTATCACCAGCTTTTATATTGGCAACCAGCTGATCGTAAAAATGTGACATGAAACCGGCTGTCTGTTTGCATTCAATACCCCTTGCTGCGGTTCGTCCCAGAGTAGAGAAGAGCGCTTCAGGACCCACATCCAGTGTCTTCAGAACGTAGTTGACCGTATCCACGATCATGGGATCTTTTTTCCCATAAGCCAAAAGTACACGCGCCAAAGGACCCACTTCCATGGCATTGTTGTTCCATCTGGGCGCTTTTACCCAGCTGTATTTTCCATCAGTATCAAGGTGTTTATAGGGCATCTTGGGTACAGCTCCCGGATTTGGTGTTGTTTCTCCCATAGATGGATGCAGAACAAGATCGTCCCCTCCGGCATAAGTATACCAGGAATGACTCACATCTTCACCGATTTGATTCAAGTCCCCGGGGTCAACATCATAAATAGTACTTAAATCCTTATTTAAGATAGCGCCGCGCGGCCAGAGTAATGTATTTGGATCATTTACACTGTTTTCAGGAAAATCACCATATGACATGTAATTTCCTAAGCCGCCGCCGTACAGCCAGCCTTTATA
>JAZFSI010000045.1:0-8233 GCA_036446075.1 Fidelibacterota bacterium | reverse complement strand
GATGATATTTATTCACTTAAATTTGTCAACGGGGGAACTCTGAATAATTTACTTTTTTCCAGCGATAAAGATTACATCTACTTTGATATTCTGGCTATTTACGGAAATACCGAACTGATTCAAAATGAAGCCTTTTTATTGGGAAACATTCGTCCCCGTATAATTTCCGTCTGGACCCCTGATACTATATCCCGGCCATCCGTTAACCCGGATCCCAACATTGTTAACACAGTAGAATTTCCGGTTATCTGTTCTGTGGACGATGCCAACGGGATAGACGATATCCGCCTGGTCCAATTTCGTTCCTACCATACAGAATTAGACAGCTTTATGAATGGAGGTAATCCAATCCATCTTCTGGACGACGGCAGCGCTGAATCAGGAGACAATCAGAAAGGGGACGGAACATTTACAATAACACCATCCCTGACCGAATCAGCTGAAACTGGAACCTACGAGTGGATTTTTCAGGCCGTTGATTTTTCAGACGCTTATAGTGATACGGTAATCCGGGTGATTGTAATTAAATGAAATTAAAATTAATTATTTTGGGTATTTTACTTTTTTCAGGATTAAGGGCCCAGCCCTTCATTCCTGCAAAATTCTATATTTCCCCGGTTTCCGGTTTTGACAGCTCTGCCTTTACCGGTCTGAAAAGTAATTCCATCAGCGAAATTAGACTGCAGGGCGACAGTCTGGTATGGATTGGAACCGGAGCGGGCCTGACAGTTTTGAGGGATACTTCATCTGTCTTCACTCTTAAGACTACCTCCGCACCTGAAGAGGGAACCTTAACAGACCTATTACCGGAAGGCGCCGTTTCGGCCCTGGCAGTAAGCGGGGATACCTTATTTGCAGCTTTTGCAGAGGATAAAAACGGACAGACGGCAGGGTCCGGATTCACTTATTCAGTAATTTCTACAGATTCTTCCATTACCTGGAAATATTTTAAGCAGCCCGTTGACGCGGCCGGTGATTCGCTGGCTCCATTTGCAAAGCGATTTTTCAAAGCTTTGCCCATTACAGTAACCGAAAATAATATTACTTATGATGCTTCCATGGCGGGAGGTTATATCTGGGTCACAAGCTGGGCAGGCGGCCTGCGCCGTTATAATATCAGCGAAAACGTCTGGGAGCGGGTACCCCTTCCTTTAGATGGCGATCAAACTCTTAATACTTGCGAAGCAGCCGCTTACGAAGATGCTGAGGCGGGACAAGTCTTGAAAGATTATTACCTGAATCCCCGGGATCCCTGGGATGGGATCAGCGTGAAATCCGAAGATGCCCTGGTTTACGGTCAACACAATCATAAAGGATTTTCGGTATTAGCCTATGCCGATACGGTGTGGGTGGGCACGGCAAACGGAATAAACCGCGGTATTTTAGGAGCCAATGGCTGCATAAACTGGAAACATTACGTACCGGGAATAAACAGCCTTTCCGGAGGCTTTGTAGTGGCCCTGGCCAAGCAGGAATATCTTGGTTACCGGGTTATCTGGGCAGCCACGCTTTCTACCGGAGCAGGAGAAAGTATGGCTATAAGTTATTCGTTGGATGATGGTGAAACCTGGCAGACAACTTTAGCCGGGGAGAGAGCTTACAATATTGAAGCCCGGGATTCATTGGTTTTTGTGTCTACGGACAATGGTCTTTGGAAATTTATAGATGAAAATCCTTTGGATTTAAATAAACCCTGGGCGCTTTACAAACCTGCCCGTCAGGCTCTGCCGATCGGTTCAACGGGGGCCTTTACCACAGATGAAATATTAAGCAATCGAGTGGTGACCGCAGTTTATGAAAATCGTGCTTTTTATTCTTCCAGATTGTGGATCGGGACAGATGATGGTCTGGGTCGGGCTTTGGATATACACGGCGAAAACTGGGAGATTTTCCGCAGTAATTATGATCGGAATAAAGTATATGCCTATCCAAATCCATTCTCTCCTTACAACCATAATTTACTAAATGGTGACGGATACGTCCGTTTTAACACCGCTGTAAGGGTTTCATTCGTTATCAATATGGATATTTATAATTTTGCTTTCGAAAAAGTTTATAGTGAGGTTTTTGACCGTCGGATCAGATCCAGCGGAGCGCTCAAATGGTCGGGCCGGGACCAGGATGGAAACTATGTAGCTAACGGAACATACTTCATCAGGATAAAATATGATAATAATGTCAATTGGGTAAAATTGATAGTTGTGAAATGAGAAAAACTTATTTAACTGGATTAATATTCTGTCTGTCCATTGTGTGGGGAGGAAGCCAGGGATATCCAGGTAGTTTTTTGCGCATGGGAGCTTCGGCTCGCTCAATGGGCATGGGCAGTGGATTTTCTGCAGAAATTGACCATGGATTCCCGGCCTATCACAATCCGGCCAGCCTTGTATTTCTAAAAAGCAGGGAGATTGGTTTCAGCCATCATTTTTTACCGCTTTCCAGAAGATTTAACAGCACCAGTTTTTCTACTGCCTTGCCTCCGACTGCTGCCCTGGGCCTGGCCTGGGTAAGCTCGGGGACGGATAAAATTGACGGCAGAACCAGCTCCGGGCAGCACACACAATATTTATCAACAGCGGAGGATGCTGTATTTTTTACTTTTGCACAGAAATTAACGTCCTGGTTTTCATTGGGTATCAACATCAAAATACTTCGCCATCAATTGCCCATGAATACAGGCAGTTTAACGGGTAAGGGTACAGGCTTTGATATGGCCGTGTTTGTCCATACAGAAAAAAAAGCTAATCTGGCTTTTATGATTCAGGATATAAATTCCAGGTACCATTGGAATACTGATGGGTTTTTTGATAAAAATACCAGGCAATACGTAGAATATTTTCCTACGATTTACCGTTTGGGAACCACATTTTATTATAACGATATTTATTTTGCGGGAGATCTGGGAATAATAACTGCGGATGAATCGGTCCAGGGTTACAGCTTCCGTCTGGGAGCAGAATATACTTTCAGGGATAAATATTATTTACGGGCCGGTTTCGGTAATGGCCGCATTGCAGTAGGTGCAGGGCTGGACTGGTCCTTTTTGAAACTTGATGATGCCCATCTAGATTATGCTTTTGTTCTGGAAGCGCCAGCGGGCCTTGCTCATGTATTTACCTATGCATTTAGTTTTTAAACTTTTTCTGCTGGGCTTAACACCTTTATTTGCCTTTGGTCCGCAATTTCTGGCTGTTCCCGTTTCTGCCCGGGCCATGGCTTCGCTCAGATCCTGGGAGGTGAACCCTGCCTTAGCTTCCAATCCGAGCAGAGGACCAATTATGGGATTTTCTTATGGGTCATGGCTGGCCAATACACGCTCTTTTTCCTTCCGGCTCTCCCGTAATTTGAAACATGGTACGGCAGCCTTTAATATTAAATATACAGGATTGGATAATTTAGAATTACGCACAGAGCAGCCGTCTGACCAGGCTTTAGCAAATTTCAGCGCCTATGGTACTGCCTTCGAAGGTGTTTATAAGCGTCAAATTGGCGGTCTTAGCCTCGGCGGCACATTCAAAATACTGGCTCTGGGCATTTACACGAAAAAATCAAGCGGGTGGGCCGTGGATCTGGGACTGGAAAAACAACTGACCAATTTTCGCCTGGGTTTTTCAATTTTAAATCTGGGGCAGCTTTCTGCCTTTATCAGCCGGAAACCGGCGTTACCAATACGTTTAATATCCACGGCAGGTTATAATTATAAATTTGCTGAATATGAGGGTGAAATTACTGTTTTGCTTGAGAAATCAAGCATTGTTAATAATGCGATTTTTGCCCTTGGCAATGATCTTAAGTTTAAAAATTTAAGCGCCCGCCTTGTTTATCGAAAAGCCGGGATTGTGCAATCACTTTCAGCCGGGATTACCTTAATATTCGGCATGTATGAATTTGGCTACAGTTTTCAATTAGGGAATCAAAAATTGGGATCGCCCCGCGTCTTGGACATTTCCCTGCGCCTGCCCTGGAAATGAAGAATTTAAACTTTAAGAGGATTTCTATAATTCTGGCTGGTTTGGTGGTCATTTTGGCCGTCACTCAATTAATCACTTTAAAAGAATTGAAAAAGAAGGAAATTTCTGAAATTCCGGAAGAAGTAATTATTCCGAAAAGGGATGAAGAGGCACCAGCTGCTAAATTAGTTCTGGTAATAGATGATTTTGGCTATCGGAATGATGAAGTATCCGATAGATTTTTAAAATTGAATATTCCTCTCACATGTGCCATAATTCCAGGCCATGCCTACAGTGTGCATTTTGCTCGACTGGCTGTTAAAGCGGGTAAGGAAGTAATTGTACATATGCCCATGGAATCTACGGTGCCGACTCATGGTGAAGAAGAATATATACTTAAAACTAAAATGACCAGTCAGGAAATTGAAAGTAGAGTTCAAAAAGTACTGCAGCATATTCCTCAAGCGGTGGGCATGAACAACCACCAGGGCTCCAAAGCTACCGCAAATAAGAGAATCATGGCTGTGCTGGGAACAGTTTTAAAAGAGTCCGGGAAATTTTTTATTGACAGCCGTACAACTGTGGAAACGGTGGCGGAAAGTACCCTGCGTTCCCTGGGCGTAAACACCTGGCGGCGAACTGTTTTTTTAGATAATGATGCTGATCCGGCCTTGATTCGGAGTCAGATAGAAGAATGGGCCGCTAAAGCACGTAAAGACGGTATGGCGCTGGGGATTGGACATGCCAAATTAAGTACCCTCCTTGTTCTGGAAAAAATGATTCCAAATTTAATTGCAGATGGTTTTGAATTTGAATTTGCTTCCACAATTTTAAACCGGAAAAATGATGACCCTTAAATGTAAAATTATGCGGGCCGGATTAGTGGAAAGCATTCATCAGGTTTATGCTGTTGTTGTTGGTCCCGGCGGCGAAATTATTTATAATAACGGGGATCCCGATTATTTAACCTGCGGAAGATCTTCCTTAAAACCTTTTCAGGCCGGCGCCAGTGTGCAGGCCGGCGCCGTTAAAACAGCCGGTTTTTCAGAAGCAGAACAGGCTCTTATGTGCGCTTCTCATAGCGGGGAGGAAATTCATGCAGACACAGCCAGATCTATGCTTAAAAAATTAGGCTATGCAGAAAATCTTTATGAATGCGGAAACCATTCGCCCTTTGATCCTAAAACGAGGCGCGTTTTGATCAGGAAAGGAGGAAAAATATCTCCGGTTTATAACAATTGCAGTGGAAAACATGCAGGCATGTTATGCCTGGCCAAACATTTAAAACTAGAAGCACAGGGTTATACCCGAGCGGATCATCCCGTTCAGGAAAAAATTATAAATACTATTAAGGAATACGCAGAACTTGATTCAATTGAATTAGGAATTGACGGCTGCAGCGCCCCCGCTCCTTTTTTACCATTAAGATCCATAGCATTACTTTTTCAAAAACTGGCATCCGGTAAATATCCCGCATTGGATCAATTATATACTGCCATGGTTAATAATCCATATTTAATAGCAGGCAGGAGACGCTTTGATACGGATTTTATTATTACCATGAAAGGCCGGGCTGTGTGTAAAGGGGGAGCAGAAGGAGTTAAAGGCTTTGGTTTAAGACTGGGAGGCGCCGTATGGGGATTAGCGCTTAAAGTGCTGGACGGAAATCAGCGGGCGGCGGACCCGGCGGCCATGGCAATCCTTAATCATTTAAAATTTTTGACCGGCAAAGAGCAGACGGCCTTAAAAAAATATGCTGAACCTCTACTTTTAAACCACCGCCGGATAAAAGTAGGAAATATTATCACTGAAATTGATCAATAGTTAAAAGATCCCCAGATCATTTTAGTATTTTTTTCTGAATTTGATTATGGTAAAGCCATCAGTAGATATAAATTAATAAAATCACTCCAATTTTTATTCTGCTTAAGCTTCAGCGGTCTGTCGGCGCAGGATACGCTGACACTGGTGACTTATAATCTCCTCCGGTTTTCCGGAGAAAACACAGTTAGAGCAGAACATTTTCGCACTGTTTTTGATTATATTAAACCGGATATCGTTTTACTAAATGAACTGGAAAGCGAGGAAGGTCTAAATACTTTGCTGGATATTGCCTTTAACCATACCAGCCCGGGATTTTCCAGGGGTAATCTGCCGGCCGGCGGCGGCTTGAAAAGTGGATTAATTTATCGAAATTCGGTAATTGATCTGATAGAAGAAAATTTTATCCCCACAGAATTACGCCACATAAATGGTTATACATTATCTTTAAAACAGGCCCATGTTAATGTACCCGAAATCACGATTTTCACAGGGCACCTTAAAGCCGGTAACTCAGAAAATGAAGCGGAACAGCGCTGGCGGGAAATAAGCGCATTAAAAAGGCATGTGGAGAATAAATACACCGGTAACCATTATATAGTAAGCGGAGATTTTAATATTTACGGTCCCCATGAAAAAGCCTATCTACTGCTTAAGGACAGTATGCTGGTTGACCTCGTTGATCCCCTCTGGGACAGTCTTAGACCCTGGAGCAGGAACGAAAGTTCATTTGCTGAATTTTATACTCAGTCGACCCGCACCCAATCACTGCCGGACGGAGGCGCCTCGGGAGGACTCGATGATCGATTCGATTATTTATTATTTTCTAACCGCTTTTTTTCTAATGCGGATATCAAAATGCTGAAGGAATCTTACACAAGCCTGGGAAATGACGGACGCCATTTTAATCTTGCGCTCATTGACGGGGCGAATGGAGTTGTGCCGGACAGTATTGCCGCAGCGCTTTATGCTGCCTCAGATCATTTACCGGTCGTGGCCAAGCTGGTTTATACTTCTAAAACTTCCACCAGCCCCGTGGCCGATGCAGGAATGGACCAGATCGCAGAATCCAGTGATAATATAATTCTTGACGGGAGTAATAGCTATGATCCCAATGGTAATATTGTAAAATATCTTTGGGCTCTCGCTGCTGGACCTTCCATAACTTTTAGTGATTCAACTTCGGAAAAGGCGGTTTTAATCCTGCCGGAAGTTAAAAAAACAACTCTTTGGACCTTTAAATTAACTGTTACGGACAATGATGGTGAAACCGGGATTGATTTTGTGGACGTGAAAATAAATTATAAAGGTCCGGTTTCCATAACAGACATTCAGACCAGTTATGATATTGGTTACGGAGAAGATTGTTATCCCTCGCCGCGTGCCGGAGAAATTATAGAAGTTGGAGGTATTGTTACTGCAGTTCGGCCCGATAAAAAATCACCGCATTTCTTTATTCAAGACGCATCAGACACGGAATGGGCGGGTTTATTTGTATATGTGGACGAAGGATTTACGGCTCCTGCCGTCGGGGATGAAGTATTATTGCGCGGCCTTGTATCCGAATATTTTGGACTTACTGAAATCAAAGATATCCGGAGTTTTGATGTTATATCAAAAAAAAATCTTTCCGAGGTTATAACCATAAACGCCGGTCTTCTTCAGGGAAGCTGCAGTACCTGGGGAGAGGCCTTGGAGGGTATGCTGGTGCAGGTTGTAAATGTAAGTGTCAGCAGGACTTCCAATCAGTATAACGAATGGGAAATACAAGATTGGTCCGGCTCCTGCCTGGTAGATGATTATTTATTTGAGGGAGAATGGCCGGCTCCTCAATTGGGGGAAAATTTTTCTATTAAAGGTGTGGTAACCTACTCCTTTGGTGAATACCGTATATTACCCCGGAATATGGATGATTTTAATGAACCGCTAACGGCTGTTTCAAGCGGTCCTCCCCGGGAGTTTTTTATTCTCAATAATTACCCCAATCCTTTCAATCCTCTCACAACAGTTCAATATTCTGTGGATAAACCTAGACCTGTAATATTGGAGATTTTTGATATCAACGGAAGAAAAGTAAATACTCTTATAAACGGATATGTTGAAATGGGAAGTCACGAAGTTATCTGGCGGGGCCGGGATGTTAATGGCAGTATATTGCCGGCAGGTTTATATTTCGCCCGTTTGAGTATGGAAGGGAAAGTACAAAACCATAAAATGATTTTACTGAAATAATGACCGAGTACGGCAGCGGCATGAAAATTACCCTTGTGGAAGCCTGTGTGTTTCGAAGATCGGGAGCAGAGATACTTTTTCTGCTGCTTAAAAGAAAAAGCAGGAATTACGAAGGTTTGTGGCAGGGAATAAGCGGAAAAATCGAAAACAATGAAAAAGCCTGGGAAACCGCCTTAAGAGAGTTACGGGAAGAAAAAGGATTAAAGGCCAGCAGCATATTTACGGCAGAT
>JAZFSI010000044.1:0-8974 GCA_036446075.1 Fidelibacterota bacterium | reverse complement strand
GGAGATTTATTAACCACCCGGGAGTCGAAGAAAAGTTATTCCAAAGAAATTATTGATGCAGTTGAAGCGGCTTGCAGCGATATTGAAATTATGCGCGGCAATGAAGGCAAAATAATGCAGGATGATTTGGAAATACGCCTCACTTTACTGGAGAATATCCTGGGAAAAATAATGGCGGATTTACCTCAGGAATTCATTAATCGTAAAGAGCGTTTTAAAAACCGTATCGAAGAATTACTTGAATCAACAGAAATTGAAGAAACCAGATTATTGCAGGAAGCTGCGATAATGGCTGAAAAATCGGATGTAACTGAAGAAGCTGTTCGCCTCAAAAGTCATTTTGAACAATTCAGGATGATTTTGAAGGAAAAAAAATCTGCAGGTAGAAAATTAAATTTTCTGCTGCAGGAAATAAGCCGTGAGATTAATACAATCGGTTCCAAAAGTTATTCCAATAAAATAGTTACATTAGTAATTGATATGAAAGATGAAGCCGAAAAAATACGTGAGCAGATACAAAATGTATTATGACAGACTACTCGAAATTGAAGCTGAATAATTGATGAAAAATTTAATTATTATATCAGCGCCTTCCGGATCCGGAAAAACCACCGTCTGCCGTGCTCTGCAGAAAAGAGACCCCCAAGTACATTTTTCGGTATCATTCACAACGAGAGCCAAAAGATCTAACGAAATTGAAGGTGTTGATTATTATTTCATTGAAAATGATGAATTCAAAATTCGTATTGAAAATAATGAATTTGCGGAATGGGAAAAAATCCATGGAAATTTTTATTACGGAACATTAGCAAACACCTTGATCCGGACCATCGCCGAAAAAAAAATTCTATTGCTCGAACTGGATGTAAAAGGCGCTATGTCCATTAAAAAACTTTATCCTGACAATACTCTGACAATTTTTGTTGTTCCTCCCAGCATGGAGGAATTGAGAACAAGGCTCAGGAACAGGGGAGCTGATTCAGAAGAGCGTATTGCAAAGCGCCTGGCGCGGCTCATAGACGAAATGGATTACAAAAAATATTTTGATCATTCGGTAGTTAATCTGAAAGTGGATGATGCAGTTGCAGAAATATTTGAAATACTTACTAAAGAAAATAAAGGGCTATATCATGGCATTGGAAACATTATCAATTCGTAAATTAGAGAAAAAGACAACTGATCAATTTGAAGCAGTAGTTGTTATGTCCCAAAGGGCTAAACAAATATTACAGGACCGGGTTGTGCAGCAAATGCTGGACGCGGTGGACGAAACAGAAATGGGACTCTTTGATGAATTGCCTAAATCTGAACCGGAAGATTATGTTGAGAAGGAAAAAATTACTACGAAGGCAGTGGGCGAATTCATGTCAGGTAATTTAAATTGGGAAAAATCATCCCTGGAAGAATTATAATTATTACGTCGAGTCAAGCCCCTGGAAGCACCGCTGTGTTCTGTGGCTTAAATCCGCGGTGTTTATTTTTTTTAACATTTGAGGTTAGGCTAAACAATCATCTTGTTCCGGCCCTGAATCACTTCGAACTTTTATACGCTGTACTGACTCGACCTTAGTTTCACATGGGTCCTTTTTTTTCTAAAGACCTCAGGCGCTATTTAAAACAAACCCGTGAACTTTACGGTGACGAACTTTTTTTGGATTTAAAGAAAACTCATTCTACAGACGGGAGAATAAGCGAAAAAAACGCCGGAGAATACTCACACGGCAAGCTTGACGAATATAAATTTAAAATTGACAAGTGTCAAAAATGCGATCTGGGGAGTACCAGAAATAAATTTGTGTTCGGTGTGGGGGATCCAGGTGCCAGTCTGTTGCTTGTGGGAGAAGCGCCAGGCGCTGAAGAAGACAAAGTCGGGCAGCCTTTTGTGGGCCGGGCAGGTAAACTATTAGATAAGATTCTGACGGCCATAAAGCGCGACCGTTTCCGCGATGTTTATATATGCAATGTACTAAAATGCAGACCTCCCTCTAATCGTGATCCTTTAGCGGGGGAAGTCGAGTCATGCGAACCCCACCTATTACATCAAATTCATTTGATTAAGCCTAAACTGATAGTAGCTTTGGGCAGGGTCGCAGGAATGACCTTATTAAATGTTGATAAACCGTTGAAAACAATGAGAGGTATAATCCACGACTACCACGGAACTCCTCTGATTGTAACATATCATCCGGCAGCCCTCCTGAGAAACTCTAATTGGAAACCGGAAGCATGGAAAGATTTTAAATGGATTAAATCAATTTTGGATGAAAAAAACTAATATACGTCAAGTGTGGTGTTTGTAAAAAATAGCCCTAATTTTTACTTGTTAATAAGCGACGTAACAGCATGGCTTCACCTGTTTTAAGTATAACCTCAATGGTTTATTCCACGAAGTTATAGACAAAAAGAACAAGAATTGGTTGCATTTCGAGCATAACGCGGCACAAAGCATGAGTAAAAAAGTATAAAAATATTATGGCCTTAAAAAAAGAAAAATTAAATTTAACTGTACAGCCTCAGGCTCAAGAAGCTGAACAGGCAGTAATTGGCTCCATGCTGCTTAGCAAAGAAGCTGTCAGTAAAGCATTTCAATGGTTGGGAGCAAATAATTTTTATAAAGATGCCCATGTACGCATTTTTTCATGTATGATCGACCTATTCAACAAAGGCGAACCGATTGATACGGTTTCTGTCGTAGATCGAATTAAGAAAAAAAAAGAATTGGAATCGGTGGGAGGAGCCTATTATATCACAGGCCTGGCTGAATCCTGCCCTACAACTGCAAATGTTGAGCATTATGCCAAAATAGTCCTGGAAAAACACCTTCTGCGGAAATTGATCGAAGTTTCCAACGATGTTTCCCAAGAAGCTTACGACGATTCGCAGGATGTAGATGATATACTGGACGCGGCGGAATCGGCCATATTTTCCTTATCCGAGAAAAGATTGAGGGGAGGATTTCAGCATATAGATCCAATTCTTCAGGATACATTCGAAAAAATTGATGCCCTTCAATCCAAATCAGGTGCCGTAACTGGAGTAGGGACCGGATTTATGGATCTTGACGAAATAACTTCCGGCTGGCATTCCGGAGAATTTATAATAATTGCGGGCAGACCGGGCATGGGTAAAACCGCTTTGGCCTTAAATTTAGCCAGGAATGCGGCTGTGACAGATAAGGTTGGTGTAGGAATATTCAGCCTGGAAATGTCAAACTATCAATTGGCTATGCGTCTGCTTTGTTCTGAAGGAAGAATTGATAGTCATTTAGTTAGAACAGGAAGATTACCAAAAAACGAGTGGAAAAAATTAAGCCTGGCTGTTGGAAAACTTGCAGATGCTCCAATTTATCTGGATGATACTCCGGGTTTAACCGTTTTAGAAATCAGAGCAAAGGCACGGCGTTTAAAAGCGGAGCATAATATCGGCTTAATTATTGTTGATTATCTGCAATTGATGTCAGGCCCCAAAGGTGCTGAAAGCAGACAGCAGGAAATATCCGTCATATCCCGCTCCTTAAAAGGATTGGCCAAAGAGCTGGATCTGCCCGTAATTGCTCTATCTCAATTATCCCGTGCAGTTGAAAATCGTACCGACCACAGGCCCCAGCTTTCAGATTTAAGAGAATCGGGAGCTATTGAACAGGATGCTGATTTAGTGGCTTTTCTTTATCGTCCCTGGATATATAATCAAGAGGCTGAAAAGGGAGAGGCTGAAATTATCATTTCCAAGCAAAGGAATGGTCCTACCGGCAAAATACAAGTTGTTTTTAATGACAGGTTCGCTCGATTTGACGACAGATCATTTGCTGAAATGAGAAATGAACCCTAAAACTCATGGAAAACCCTATTTCCAAATTAGCTCCATATCTCGTTGGCGAGTACCCTCGCAATTTCTTAAAAGTATTTAATGCTTTAACAATTCCTGAATTTTCAAATCCGGAAGAAATAAAAAAAATGATGTGGTCTGCTTACGAGTTTGGAAAATATTACCATGAAGGTCAGAAGCGACTTTCCGGAAAACCCTATTTTGAGAACCATTGTCTGGAAGTAGGAAAAATTCTGGCTGATTGGAAAATGGATCATATTACAGTTATCGCCGGAATGCTGCATGATACGCTGGAAGATACGAATGCCAAAAAAGAAGAATTAGAAGTAAAATTCGGGAGTGATGTTGCCAGCCTGGTTGAGGGTGTATCTAAATTAGGAGGGATTACATTTTCCAGCCGGCGCGAAAAACAGGCCGGTAATTTTATGAAAATGTTATTATCTGTGGCTAAAGATTTACGGGTAATTCTTATCAAATTTGCCGACAGACTGCACAATATGCAGACCATTCAATATAAGACTCTTTTAAAGCAGCACAGGATTGCAGTTGAAACCAGAGATGTCTACGCGCCCCTGGCCCATAGACTGGGCATGTCCAAAGTCAAATGGGAACTGGATGATCTGGTATTAAAAACCCTGCACCCAAAAATTTATGCAGAAATTGAAAATAAATTAAAGTCTACTCTAAAAGAGAGGGAACGATATATTAAAGCTATTAAGGCTGCTCTGGAATCCGAACTTCAAAAAAATAATTTTAAGGCACATATATACGGCCGGCCGAAGTCACATGCCTCCATCCAAGGAAAAATGGAAAAACGTGGAAAGGCATTCGAAGAAATATATGATATTCTGGCCATGCGGATTGTTGTTGAAAAAGTTGAGGAATGTTATTTAACTCTGGGCATCCTGCATCAAAAGTTTAAACCTATCCAGGATAGGTTTAAGGATTTCATTGCCATGCCCAAAAGCAACGCCTATCAGTCAATCCATACTACTGTTTTCGGACCCCAGGGCAAATTAGTTGAAATTCAAATTCGTACCGAGGAAATGGAAGCTACCGCCAAGATTGGAGTAGCAGCTCATTGGCATTATAAAGAAGAAAAAGGACCCCGGGAAATGGACAGCCACATAACCTGGCTGAGAGAACTTCTGGAAATTCTGCAAAGTGAAGAAAATGATCCTAAAGAATTCATGCACCTTTTAAGAATTGATTTATTTAATGATGAAATATTTGTTTTTACGCCTGAAGGTGATTTAGTACAATTACCAGCAAAATCCACACCTGTTGATTTTGCCTTCCAAGTCCATTCTGAAGTAGGAAATCAATGTTTGGGAGCAAAAGTAAACCATAAGATTGTACCTCTTAATTCTATTTTAGAAAACGGTGATACAGTAGAAATAATTACCAGTAAAAAACAACATCCTCATTATGGCTGGTTAAAATTTGTTGTTACCTCCAAGGCCAGAAATCATATTAATCGATTTTTACATAAAGCTGAAAAAGAGGAAGCTGTAAAAATCGGTAATGAAATCCTGGAAAAAACACTCCGGCGCCTGAAATTGATCAATTTATTAGATGAAGTCAAAGAGTCATTCGGTAAATTTGGTTTCGGAAGTGAAGATCAGCTGATTGTTTCTATAGGAAGCGGTAAACTTTCAATTCGCGATATATTATCTAAAATCGCGCCCCAGGAGGATACTGAACTTTTGGGTAAGGCCGCTGAGGAAAAAAGGTTTTCATTTACCCGTCAAGAATCAAAAAGCATTCGCCTGCAGGGCATATCAAGCGTAATGACTAATTTCGGGAAGTGCTGTAATCCAATTCCCGGAGATGATATGATTGGTTTTATAACTCGGGGAAGAGGCATTACAGTACATAGATCAAATTGCCCTAGCCTGCCTCTTTTGAATGAAGATTCAGATCGGCTTGTTCCGATCGAGTGGGAGACCGACCGCAGTGAATATTTTAACGTCCGATTGAAAGTAGTCGGGCAGGATCGACGAGGCTGGCTGAAGGATATTACAGAAACGTTATCTTCAATGAAGGTTAACATCAATAGTGTCGACGTGCGTACCGTTGAAACAATCGCTACTGCTCATTTTGTGCTTCTATTTAATAATGTTAAACAATTGAACCGCTTGATGAAAAAACTTACTAAAATCCCCAATATTGATTCAGTTGAACGCAGTTTGCGTTAAATAACTTTTCCGGGTATATTATTTATGGGCCGTATTTTAGGCATTGATCACGGAAACCGCAGAATTGGACTGGCCTTATCCGATCCAATGCAGATTATATCTAAACCGCTGGAAACTATAACATATACAAACCTAAAAACTGTTTTTGAAAAATTGAAAATTCTGATCCGGGAAAAAGAGGTAGAAAAAATAATATTGGGGCTGCCCCTGGGAATGAGAGGGCAGGATACGGACCAGACCAGGCAAGTCCGGGAATTTGGAGTATTAATGGAATCTGAATTATTGATCAAAGTAGATTTTGAGGATGAACGGTTAAGTTCCTTGAGCGCCAGAAAAATATTGGTTTTACAAGGTATTAAAACGGGCCATGAAAAAGGAGAGGTGGATAAAACAGCTGCGGCAATTATTTTACAGCAGCATTTAGACCGTGTGCGCAATTGAATATTTTAAACAGACCCCATTGGCAGCTTGCGCTTTTATCCGGATTTTTGATGGGTATTGCATATCCACCCCTGCCCGGTATAACCGCTTGGATCGCTTTGGTACCCATGATCCGCATCT
This sequence comes from Fidelibacterota bacterium, assembly GCA_036446075.1. Lineage (GTDB taxonomy): Bacteria > Fidelibacterota > Marinisomatia > Marinisomatales > TCS55 > JAZFSI01. Next base: position 2,390 of record JAZFSI010000044.1, on the reverse strand, counting down.
GGCTCAATACATCCCCCCGTCAGGCCGCTAAATTTTCATATTTGGCCGCTGTAATATCAAACTTTATATTCCTGTATTGGATTGGATTAAACCAGGGAGCAGGCTGGCTGCCCGTTTTAGGCTCTTTAATTGGAGCGATTTTTTACTTGAGTATATTTTGGGCTGCTGTGGGATATGGAGTGGCCTGGATTCATGGAAAGAAAGGCTGGGGATTAATTTGCCTGCCTTTTTTGTGGGTAACCATGGAATATATAAGAGGCTGGGGACCAATGGGATTTTCCTGGGCAAATTTTGCTGGGGACCAATGGGATTTTCCTGGGCAAATTTTGCTGTGACCCAGACAAAATTTTTAGCGTTGATCCAGATGGTAGAATACACCGGAACCGGAGGTCTGGGATTCTGGATAATTCTTTTAAATGTCGGAATTTATTTACTACTGACTCAAGAAAGAAAAAAATATACTGTTATTAAAATTTTCATTTTATTTATAATTCCCTGGATCAGCGGTTATATTCAATTGAATTCTATGCCGCCGGTCTCTCCTGAAAATATTAGAAAAGTAAGCATTGTCCAGCCCAATATTAATCCCAGCGCCAAGTGGGATTCCGCCTTTCGCTCAGAATTGTATACTATCATGGATTCTCTCCATTTTATAGCTCAGAAAAATAATCCGGATTTAATATTATGGCCGGAAGTTTCACTCCCTGTATATTTGCGTCATTCGGTTCAGAGGAAAAAATACGAAGCTATTGTGAAAGAATCTGGGATACCGCTTTTAACGGGAACCCTGGACTGGAAAAAAAATGAACAGGGAGAAAAATTATACTATAACGGGTCTATTTTTTTGGGAAAAGTTGGAAACCAAATTTACCGAAAACTTTTTTTAGTACCTTTTGCAGAATATATTCCTTTTTCAGAATTAATTCCCCAGGTTAAAAAATTGAATATTGGTCAGGCGAATTTCACCCGCGGCAGCGATTATACTGTTTTTCAACTGGATTCAATTGGATTCAGCAATGTTATTTGTTATGAGTCCAGTATTCCTGGATTAGTTCGAAAATTCATTAATCAAGGAGCGCGTTTTATAACCATTGAAGCGAACGATGCCTGGTCCGGTAATACTTCCGGTGTATATCAGCATTTTGAATTGGCTAAATTGCGGGCCGTAGAATTTCGAACCGCAGTCGCCAGAAGCGGAAATACTGGAATTTCAGGTATCATATTACCTTCCGGAAGAGTTCAAACTTATATGGGTTACGGCAGGCAGGGAGTTATTACTGGGAAATTACCCCTCATTGCAGAGGCCACGGTTTATGCCAGATATGGTGAAATATTTTCAAAATTCTGCCTTTTGATTACAGGATTAATTATAGGATTAGTATGGTTAAAACGCTGAAAATCTTAATAATTCTGGCTGGCCTTCAGTTTGGGGAAGCACAGGTTAAGGAAAAACAACATTCCATCAATCCTGTATTAAAATCATTTATAGTCCCGGGCTGGGGTCAGTATGATCTCAATAAAACGCAGCGGGGTAATAAATATTTAATGCTTGAGGGGACCTTGATTTTAGCCTACTGGAGCAGTCTGAAAATTTCCAAGATTCAAAAAAATAATTATATTGCCTATGCCGTAGAACATGCCCAATTATCAAAAGCGGGAAAAGATCATAATTATTGGGTTGACATCGGAAATTATAACTCTTTGGAAGAATATAATTCCGAACATTTACGAAACAGGGAGAATGCTGCTTTATATTCAAACAATTCCACCTGGAGCTGGACTTGGGATTTTAATGCTAATAGAAATAATTTTGAAAAGCGCAGAATAAACAGCGATCGCTGGAGACAAGCAGCAAAATTTTTAGGAGGCGGAATAGTTTTAAACCATATTATTTCTGTAATAGACGTTGTTTATTTACGCCGTCTTCAGAAATTAAAATTAACTCAAAAAGAAATAAGAATGGAATTGGAGCCTGAAGGCTTAAGTATATGTCTGTACTTTTAAAACAATTTTATGGAAACCATCCTCTGGTTGTTTTATGGTTTTTTTTAAATTTCAGTTTTTCCATTTTAGGGGTTCAGACCGGCCCGGGGCTTGTTTTACATGGATTGGGATTTTTATTTTTGATTATGCTAAATCTTAAAACCGGATGGGGTGTATTAAAACGAATAAAACCTGTTATATACTTTTTCCCCATCCTAATAATATTTTATGTGGGTTTTTCTTTGTTATTTTCGAATTCCAGCCTTGAAATTATATTTAAAGAGGTTGGTTTCGGATTTATCAGGTTAGTATTAATTATTGGGATCATGGCTCTATATTACGAAAATACTGTCCAGCAGAACCTTTTATCGGTTTTTAGAAGTATCTGGATGCGTTTTAATCTAACC